>JADFXS010000263.1 GCA_015233515.1 Deltaproteobacteria bacterium
TTGGCGTTCTATTTCAGTCAGACGGGTGACTCGTTCTCGATATTCCCGGAGTGTCGCGCCGTATTCAGGGGCGACGATTTCATCCAGTAAAGGATGTTCCGGAGCAAAGACCATATAGGTCACGCCGAACAAAGTATCCGGTCTGGTCGTAAAAATTTCAAAAGTTTTATCGGATTCGGCAATACGGAAAGTGACCTGGGCTCCTTCCGATCGTCCGATCCAATTGCGCTGGGCGACCTTGGTTCTTTCCGACCAGTCGATCCATTCCAAGTTGTCCAGCAACTTTTGGGCAAAGGCCGTGGTTTTGAAATACCACTGGTCCATTTCCCGCTTGGCGACTACGGAAGAACAGCGTTCACACTCGCCGTCGATGACCTGTTCGGCGGCCAGGACTGTTTTGCAGGACGGGCACCAGTTGACCGGGGCCTTGGAACGATAGGCCAAACCCGCTTTGAAGAGCTGCACGAAAATCCATTGAGTCCAATGGTAGTAGGCTGGAGAGGTGGTGTCCACTTCGTGATCCCAGTCGTACATATTGCCCACGCGCTTGAGCTGGTTTTCCCGGAAATGCTGAATGTTTTTCGGGACCATTTGGGCCGGGTGGGTGCCCTTTTTCAAAGCGAAATTTTCGGAGTGCATGCCGAAGGCGTCAAACCCGATGGGTTCAAAGACATCATACCCGTTAAGTCGATGGAAGCGGCCCTGGACATCCGAGCCCACAAAGGCAAAGACGTTGCCCACATGCAGGCCTTCGGCCGAAGGGTAGGGGAACATCATCAAGTTATAGAATGGTTTCTCGGCCTGGTGCAGGTCCACTTTATATATTTTCGAAGTTTCCCAGCGGCGACGCCACTTTTCTTCTATCCGGCGATGATCGAATTTTTCCATGACGGCCTCGGTGTTACCTTGGTAAAGGTATAACATTATTAATTTTCATGTTGGGTATTCCTACCGGAGTGATGGTAAATAGTCAATATTAAATATGGGTTTGCCCTGAGGCTTTGTAGAAGATGCTCAAGAACCCGATCGGGTGGCAAGTGAAAGCAGGGCGCTGCCCGCGGGGTCGTACCGGCGGCGACATGGCTATTGTTACTACCAGGTAGATAAAAGATCGGTATAGCCGATACGATTGAAGGTTGGAGGGCCCGCCCGCAGCCAAACAATAGGGTTTACAGGTATTCCTTGCCGGATTCTTCTTCATTCTGAAACTTTTGCGCAATTTCGATGAATTCATCCTCCACGGCGATAAAGGCATCCACTATGGCGGGGTCGAACTGTTTCCCTCGATTCGCGATGATTATTTCGCGAGCTTCCAGATGGGAGAGGGCGGTTTTATATCGCCGGTGGGTGACCAGGGCGTCGTACACGTCGGCCACCGCCATGATCCGCCCGGATAAAGGTATTTCTTCGCCTTTCAAACCGGAAGGATAGCCGGCGCCGTCCCACCTCTCGTGATGGGTGTAGGCGATTTCTCCGGCCAACTGAAGAAATTCATGCTCCTCACCCCCCATCCCGGCCGCGTCCACTACATGCCGGCCATATTTGGTATGGAGTTGCATGATTTCAAATTCCTTGACGGTCAGAGTTCCGGTATTGAAAAGGACTTTATCGGGAATGCCCACCTTCCCGATGTCATGCAACGGAGCGGAGTGATAAAGGAGTTCACAATAGTCAGGCGATAAGACCGGGTAGTCGCCGGCGCCGGCCAGGTAATCGGCGATGGCTTTCACATAATGCTGTGTCCTTTTGATATGGCTGCCGCATTCGATGTCCCGGGTTTCGGCTACGGCGGCCATGGACTCCAAGGTGAGTTGCTGGACTCGGACCAGCTTGCGCAAGCGAATAAAGGCCAGCCTCTTTTGGAAGGCATACAAAACCAGGGCAAGGGTGGCAATCTGAGTGATCGCCGCCATAACCGGACCTGTAACGGGCAAAAATACACCTTGCCGGAAAAACAAGGCGCAACTTATACCTAAAAAAGCCAGTGAAACACCGGTTGTGCCGGCGGCGGCGAAAAATGGGCCGGCAAAGGCAAAGATCAACGGGATGACGATACAGACCAGCAGGGTGGAAACGAGCGTATATTTTTCTTTCCAGACCGGCTGTCGGTTGAAGGTATTGGAAAAAGCGTTTTTCAGGAATAACAAGTGGGTTTCCGCGCCGGAAAACTTCGGGCCGAGCGGCGTATGATGCATATCGTTCAGGCCCATGGCCGTAGTGCCCACGATGACTGTTTTACCGGTCAGTCTTGTTTGGTCATATTTCCCGGTTAGAATATCGATGGCGGAAATAAAACGATGACCGCGCTCGCCTTTTTCGAAGCGTAGTAAAGCATTTCCTTTTTGGTCCACGGGAATACGCGCCTGGCCCACCAGCAAAATCGGCCCGAAAAAGCTTTCCTCGATGCGGGCGGACTTCAAGTTGCCGGCCGACATAAAAGTGGCCAAAGGCAGCGATGGGTATAATTTATTCTGAAAAGAGATGACGGTTAACATTCTACGCAAGACACCGTCTTCGTCATTATCGGCATTGATAAAACCAAAGCCGGAGAACCCTTCTTGGACTTTGGGGTTATTACACAGGATTCCGGTCGCCTCCGGAAAATTCATCCGGTTGGCTTCCATGGAAATATCCAATGGGGCTAACCCGCAAGTCGGGTCGGCGTTCAGGAGATTAAAATGAAAATAAATGGCGCCGATGGATTTTGTTTTTTCCAGGACCAACCCGAGGTAACCGTCATTGTCGTCCAGTCCGGGAGGTAGTCCGGTAAAGCCGATATCCAGGCTGAATTCTCGTTGAAAGGTCTCTTTGATGGTGGAGAGAGAAGTGCGATCCGCTTCCGGAAATGCGGCGTCAAAGGCGATAACCGAAGACCCGGCCCTGGTCAGTTCTTTCACCAAGGCCGCGATCCGATATCGCGGCCAGGGCCATTGGCCGGCGGCCATGAGACTTTGTTCGTCGATATCCACGATTATGACATTATCATTGGCTGGAATATCCGGTTGTATTCGGACGAGGGCGTCGTAAAACCGATTATCCAGGTAGTCAACCAAGGCCGGCTGGAATGATATCAAAAATCCGGTCAGGATGGCCAGGACACCGCCGGTCCATAAAACGATCCGAATGACCGTTTTTTGGTTCGGATCACGAGCGCGTGAGGGATGTCCTTTCACCGGGTTGAATCTTTCCAATGAAAGGAATCAACGAATGAATATTTCCACTCGCCGGTTTTTCGGCTCCGGAACTCCATCCGCGGTGGGAACCAGCAAGTCAGTTTTGCCGAAATATTGCAGGGTCATGACTGATCGCGGGATTCCCTTTGCTTCCAATAATTTGGCCACGGCCTCCGCCCGGGACTGGGATAGGGCCATGTTGATTTCATCGGTGCCGGTGGTGTCCGTATGGCCGATAATACTTACGACGGCGAATTTTTTGCCTTTGATGGTTTGAACTATCCCGGGGAGTTGCTGCATGGAGTCCGGGATGAGTTCAACGGATTCGACCTTGAAAAAGAGAAAATTGCTGACCGGGCGATCGGGTTGGGCGGTCATGGCTTCGGAAAAATATTTGCTGATGGTTTTTTCTTCCATCACTTGAACTTTCGATAGGGTATCGGTGGCCTCGGTGTATTCCCGGGCTTCGCCAAGGGAAATAACGTTGTTAGCCGTTTTTACGTCAACTTTGCCTATACGGCCATCATCATCGGGAGTCAGGACCACTATGGTCTTGGGAGCGCAGGCCGCAAGCGACATGGCAACGAATAATATGGCGATGATTTTTTTCATGGACGCCTCGCTTAATCAACTTTGACCAAAAATTTGGTGCCGCGAATACCGACCGTGGCGTTCGGAGTGGAAAACTTTACGGCTTCAGGGGCCATTTTGCCAAGTTTACCGGAAGTATACGCGGCTGACCCTTTGTTCATGAAGACATCAAAGGCATAATCCTTTTTGGCCGGGCTGAAACGATAGGCCTTCAAGCTCATTTCCGAGGAAGGTCCGAGACCGATGCGCGTGCCGTCCAGAAACATCACGCCCGCGGAACCATCCTGGCCCGTGCGTAAAATATCACCTACCAACAGGCTGTCTCCAGGGGCGGGATGAAGCGTTCGCTCGCCCCGTTGGAGATCGACGGCGCCTTGAGCCACTTTAAGAATGGCCGCTTGTTCATCGGCAAAGGCTGCGGAGGCGGACAACACCATGATAAGAGCCATAAGAGTGATGGATCGCATAATACTTTTTCTCCCTAATGGTTACAGAAGATTACAGATCGACAACCACCCTATTATACCTTGAACGGCCTTTCAGTAAAGGGAGGTTCTTTCAAAAATAGCTATTATTAAATTGATACAAGATCAACTGGTTCCGCCATATCATGGCTCCCGAAGACATAAGAACGTGGATGGCTGACATACCCAATTTAATAATCATCCAATTTCGTTAACCTTTTACTGATTAGACTCAGCGGAAACGGCCGGGAAACTGAAATCAGGGAAAGGTTAAACAATAAAGCTCGCGAAAATATCCGAGGTTGTTTTGGTTTTGCTTTTGCGTTAAAAATCCAGTCACAATGTTGCCGTCCGCAAGGCCGCCTCGACAAAATCGCTGTGGTCATCTTGCGATGGCTTTTAGGACTGAATTTACAAATCCGCGGTCAATCATTAATGAGTTATTAATCATGGGTATTGCAT
>JADFXS010000264.1:0-4063 GCA_015233515.1 Deltaproteobacteria bacterium
CGATTTCCCGGCGATGAATCGCCGGGCTAATAGCCTGCAGCCCCTACGGGGCGCTGATCGGAACCCTGCCTTTTCGATCAATATCGAGAACGTGTGCTCAATCGGCTGAAAAACAATGCCGAATCAATAGGCTGCGTTCTGGTAAATGCCCAGATCGGCGAAGCTGTTTTTTTGAAATAAACTTTAGAAAAAAATCTCTCTGGGATTTGAGAGATCTAGACGCCGGCGGTCCCCTGCCCTTTTTGCCGGTTTTTTTCTTTCGGTGACACTATCTGCCCGATGGCTCTGACCGGAGAACCGTCACCCTGGTGAATTTTCAGCGGCAGACAGGAAAAAATAAAAGTTTGGGGCAACGCTCCGAGATTGGTCAGATTTTCCACGATGACAATCTGACGGCTCAAGAATATGTTATGGATCGGCAGATCGGTCGGCCCCGGTTGGTCCACGGACAGGGTATCAATCCCTATACCTTTCAGGTCAAAGCTCGCCAGCCATCGAGCCGCTTCCGGGCTTGGCGCCGGATAATCCCGATTATATTCGTCCCGGCCCCAAAACCGGTCCCAGCCGGTACGTAGAAGCACGAATTCCGATGGCCGCAAGGCTGCGGCGAAAGGTTCCAGGTCGGCTACGCCGATGATCGAGCCCGAATGGGCGGTCAGGTCGATCAGGCAAGCCGGGCCGATGAAGCGCTCGGCCGGCAATTGATCGATGGTCGCGCCGTTGGGAATGATGTGGGCCGGAGCGTCGACATGGGTTCCGACATGAGAATAAAATTGGCAGGCTTGCTCCGCGAAACCATCGGCGGCGACAGTATTGACGGGAGTGAATGACGGCGCCGGTGTCCCCGGATAGACGGTCATGCCGGTGACCATGGTATGAGACAAATCGATAATCATGAAGGCAAATAGCCTCAAACGGTTTTAAATGTCAAGGCCCGCCTTGATCCTAAATCCCCAGGCCAATCGCGGACTGGGCGCAGAAATCCTTAGCGAAACACGAAGTTGGAGGAATTTTAGCCCGCAGGCGTATTATAAACATACGTCGAGGAGCTAAAATTGTGAAACGAGTGTTGCAGCAAGGATTTATGTGCCTCGTTGGTTAAGAGCAATGAATTATTAGTGACATGGTTCGGCGCATCTGGTACTCGTTGATCATCATTTTTTGGGAATGTAATAATGGAACAAGAAATAATCGTTGATTACGGAGTAGTTGTGGTGGGCGCCGGTCACGCCGGCTGCGAAGCGGCCCTGGCCGCGGCGCGCATGGGTATCAAGACCCTGCTGTTGACCATCAATGTGGATCACATCGCGGCCATGAGCTGCAATCCCGCGGTCGGCGGTTTGGCCAAGGGTCATTTGGTTCGAGAAATCGACGCCCTAGGTGGTGAAATGGCCAGGAATATAGATTTCGCCGGCATCCAATTCCGTCGACTCAACACTCGCAAGGGACCGGCGGTGCATTCGTCTCGAGCCCAGGCCGACCGGCGGCTCTATCATCAACGGATGCGGCAGGTTCTGGAAGAACAGGACGGCCTGGATGTAAAACAGGCGGAAGTGGAAGCGCTTTTAATCCAAAACGACCGGGTCCACGGCCTGCGAACTTCCATCGGTCAGGTCTTCACTACCCGCCGGGTCATCTTGACCACGGGGACGTTTTTGACCGGTCTGGCCCATGTCGGCTTAGTCAGTTTTCCGGCCGGCCGCCTGGGCGACCCGCCGTCCAACGCTTTGCCTCGCTGCCTGGCCGATCTGGGTTTCCGTTTGGGGCGCCTCAAGACCGGCACTCCTCCCCGCCTGGACGGTCGGACCATCGACTATGCGGGCCTGGACCCGCAGCTCGGCGACGATCCGCCGCAACCGTTTTCGTTCTGGACCAAAGCCATTACCAGGTCCCAAGTGCCTTGTTACCTGACCTACACCAACCAGCGGACCCATGAGGTCATCCGCGGCGGCCTGGATCGATCGCCTTTATATGGCGGCGTGATCAAAGGCACCGGCGCCAGGTATTGCCCGTCCGTGGAAGACAAGGTCGTCCGTTTTTCGGAAAAAACCAGGCACCAGGTTTTTCTCGAACCCGAAGGTTTGACCACCCACGAAGTCTACCCTAACGGCGTCAGCACCAGCTTGCCGCTGGACATCCAGATCGCCATGATCAAAACCATCGCCGGCCTGGAAAAAGCGGAGATCGTTCGTCCGGGATACGCCATTGAATACGATTATTCCGACCCGACCCAATTAAAACCGACCCTGGAGACCAAGATAATCAAGGGCCTGTATTTTGCCGGACAGATCAACGGGACCAGTGGATATGAAGAAGCCGCGGCCCAGGGCCTGATGGCCGGCATCAACGCCGCCCTGGCCGAGCAGGAGCGGGAACCGCTGGTCTTGAACCGGTCCCAGGCCTATATCGGGGTGATGATCGACGATCTGGTGACCCTGGGCACGTCGGAGCCGTATCGCATGTTCACTTCCCGGGCCGAATACCGCCTATTGTTGCGGGAAGACAACGCGGATCAGCGCTTGTGCCCGATCGGCCGACAAATTGGTCTGTTGCCCGACCAGGCTTACGAAACTTATCAAGCCAAGGCGGCGGCCCTGGAAGAGGCAAGAAACCGCCTTCACTCGGAACGTCACACCCCTACGCCGGTCCTCAACGAGTTCCTGACCGGCATTGGTTCAGCGCCGCTCAAGAATCCGGCCACCTTGGCCGATATATTGCGCCGGCCGGACCTGACCCTGGCCGACCTGGCCAAGCTGGCGCCCTGGCTGGCCGAACTGCCGGCGGACGTGGCCGATGGTCTGGAAATCGAAACCAAGTATCAAGGATACCTGGTTCGTCAAGAAGAACAAGTGGCCAGATTCCGGAAACTGGAAGACGTGCCTTTGCCCGAAGATATGGAGTATATAGGGTTACCGGGTCTGTCCCGGGAGATTCAGGAGAAGCTGACCCGCATCCGTCCGGCCAGTTTGGGGCAAGCCTCCCGTATTTCCGGGGTCACTCCCGCCGCCATCGCCGTGCTGCAAGTGCTGCTTAGCACCAAGTCGCGTTCCAAGACTAATTTCGCGCGAACCCGCTTGCGACGCGACGGATGGTAAACCGGACGCGTAAACAACCTTTTACGGTGGTCCGACCTCGACATCACTTGGTTGCGACCACGTGAAATTCCACGCGGCGGTTTTTGGATCGCCCGGCCTCAGTCTTGTTATCGGCAATGGGTTTGGTTTTACCGTAGGACTTGACGTCCAGCCGGTTCTTTGCCACGCCTTCCTTGACCAGGATTTCCCGGATAGCCTCCGCCCGTTTAAGCCCTAATTTATAATTGTATTGTTCCGAACCTTTTGAATCCGTGTACCCGGCGATGACGATCTTGGTGATGTCCGGATTGGCCTTTATAACGTCGGCCGCGGTTTTCAAATTCGGTAGAAAAGCTTTTTTGACCACGGCCTTGTCAAAGTCAAAAACCTGGGAATAAGCGGCGATCCAGCAGCCGCGTTCGTCTACCTGCGCGCCCTTGGGGGCGTTATGGCATAGATCGTTGTCGTGGCATATTCCTTTACTGTCGAGGTTCTTACAAGCCGGTTTGACCATGATTTGCCGGACGACCGCTTCTCCGAATACTTCCTTGACCATGTTATCGAAGTAAGCTTGCTCCTTCAAAAGGCGACAGCCGTCATAGGCCTGGCCGCAGCCGCTGGCTTGGGCCAGGTCCTGAGCTAGATGGATATCCTTTTCGTCATGCTCCACATAAATATTGTACAAACAAAAGTCCGAACCGTATTTGGTTTTCAATTCCTGGACGCGGGCCTGCGGATTGCCGAAATCCCAGTTCTCCTTGAAGTCGGAAAATATAATCAAGGCCTTACGACCGGAAATGGTATCAAGTTCCTCTTCCGAAGCCTTGATGGCCCAACCCAGGGGAGTGCCGGCGGAGGTGCTGGTCAGGTCGTCGATGGCCAGGGAAAAAGCCTGGCGATCAAAGGTTTTTACTCCCCAGACCAATTTAGTGTAATCATTCCTGGTCAAAGCCGTCTTATAAGCGAATTTGCGCAGGGCCGCCTGGTAC
>JADFXS010000264.1:4073-4671 GCA_015233515.1 Deltaproteobacteria bacterium
AAATTTGGGAGGGGCCGCTGGTTAGGGCCAATAAGGGACCGCGGGATGAAGGTGTTTGAAAAGGGAAAAATGGTTTCATACTTGGTATTACCATTACATCGGTAATCGTCGCTGGTGGAGCCGGACAGATCGACGATCATTTCCCAACCGGCCGGACCGTTCAATACTTGGGTTTCGGTCCGACCCGGGACCGCGGCCGCGGTTCGCGAAGCCGAGGGCGCGGTCTGGCGAGGTTTAACCGGCGCGGCATCACTCGCCGCGGCCGACGACGCGGCATCTGAAGGAGCGGATACTTCCGCCAGACCGATGGCTTTGATATCAAAATCGGAGATAAGACCATCGCTTTTAAGTTGGGCGGCTTTGGTCGCGGCCGAATTTTTGGAAGTAAACTTACCGATATAGACCCGATACCACATACCCTTGTCCCCGGCCGGTTCGCGTCGGGAAAAAGATTCCAGGCCTTTATTCTTGAAGGTGTTCACTTCCTTGTTCGCTCGTTCGGCGGTTTTGTAGGCGCCGACCTGTATGGAATAATATCGGTCCGCCGCCTGGACCGCCGCACACCATAATATTAAAACCGTGGTCAAGACGATGACCA
>JADFXS010000265.1:0-1970 GCA_015233515.1 Deltaproteobacteria bacterium
TCGCGTTTCGCCAGGGATTTACGCGCCCTATCCGCGATTTGATGGTGGATTTAGGTTAATCGCCCCTGCTCCTGATACCCCCTTTCATCCCAACTCCGACGAAAACGGGATCACCTTCCCTCCCCCTGAGCTTTCCCATTGGAATTCTTCGATCCGGACCATAATCTTCGCGCCGGCCCCGAAAAGATCCTGCAAACCTTTTACTATCAGGGTGGAGTCCACCAGACAACCCGGTGCCGGTCGGATCGTCACTTCCAAGGACATATCGGCCCGCTGGTTAACCTGATGCCGGACAATGGCAAACTGCCGGAAAACCCGGCTGACATCCACCGGATTGACGATGGACCCGTCAACCGCTCGAAAATAAGTATCCGCCCGGCCTTCAAAATCAACTATTCGCGGGGCCGGGTCGCCGCAGGGGCATGGATGAAAATCGAGTCGGCCGAAATCGCCGGTGCGATATCTTAACAAGGGCAGAAAAGGATTACGGCCGCCGGTGATCGCCAATTCACCGCGCATCCCGGACGATAAAGGCGCTCCTTGTTCATCGACCGCTTCCACGAAGATATCCGGCGGCAGGATATGCAGCCCGTTTCCCAAGGGACAGGCGTAGGCCACGGGCCCGGTCTCCGTGGTGGAATACCAGTCAATGACCGGACAATGATATTCCGCCTCCAGTTTGGCCTTGAGCACCGGATTGAGGGTCACCGCCGTGGAGATCATCGCGGCCGGCCGAACCGGTATTTCCCATCGCCACATTTCGCTGAAAGCCACGGGGTCTCCGGTCAGGAAAAAAGGCCGCAAATCCCGGCAAAACTCCCGAGCTTGCTCGATATTGACCCAGTCCTTGGGTTTTAAGTTGATTTTAGCGAATCCGGCCTGGTTCCACACGGAAAAGACATTGGGAAAAACCACGGTCTCGGCCCTGGCCCCCACATTGAAGCAAGCCACCATATCCGGTCCGAATTCCGGTTTGATACCATATCGGCTCAGAACAAATTCCATCAAAGGGTGATTCTGGGCGACGGACCGCGGATGATACGGCACGACCAGCGCGTGGCCGGTGGTGCCGGAAGTGTCATAAACGATCAACCGGGTCAGGTCTAGATCCAGAGGGACGATATGTTCCGGATGGACGGCGATATCTTCCCGGCTCATGGGCGGAATATGAAACCAGTCCTTTTCCGGGTCCAGGCCTTCAGGCAGCAGTTCCTGAAACAGGACAGACTTGAGGCGACGTTCCCTAACCCATTGGATAATAGACGGTCCCTGCATTGGGCCGCAAGACGGACGTTCCTCAAACACGGTCCGGCACATGGCTTCGACATAGGGCAAATCTTCGGCCATGATCCGGTCCCCGACCTCGTAGTTCCATTTGGGCGCAGGGGGATGTTGACGAATACGGTCGAACATCCGGAACCCGGCCTCGGTTATGAGCGGGTTGCGGGTCCGCCGATCCGCGGGGATGATGGTTGGTGATGATGCTGATATCATGGCCTTATCCAAAATTTCTCTCGCAAGCTATGGGAGTCTTCGACGCCAAGGGTCCGGCGGCCATCATTCCGAAGACATTTTAGCCGCGGCTTCCCGAGCTTCTTTTTCGCGCATTTTTTCCTTGACCCGCCGGGCGTGTTCCATTGCCGCCTTGGTGGCCTTGATCACTTGACTGTGTTCCACGCTGCTCAACGTCTTGAGTCGATCCGCGGCCTGGGCCAAGGTTTCCCCTTGGGGACGCAATCCCAAGGCGTTCAGGCCAAGACGGGCCAGTTCCTCCCGGCGATCCGGATCGGTAACCCAGCGGTCCGCGTTGACGATGCCGGCCAGGTCACTCAAGCCTTCGGCCAGGAACTTCAGGACCGGGCGAGAGAACTCCTTGGCGCTGATGAACCAATCGTCATGAAACAACCAGGCGCAGACCAAAATAAGACTAAGAAAATTACGCCGTTTTTTTTCCGTAGCCTGGCAGAAGC
>JADFXS010000265.1:2173-4668 GCA_015233515.1 Deltaproteobacteria bacterium
CGATTACCCCTTCGACCGGAGGTCCGACCCGGTCCGGTCATACTGCATCTTGGCAAAGGCTCGGGCAAAAGCAATCATTTCCTCCCAACCGGTCACCTGATGCACGTTCCAGCCGATAGCCTTCAAGGATTCGATTTCTTTCTCCCAATATCCCAGCGAGATATTCAGGACAAACGTTCCGCCGCCGCCGGAAATCTCCAGCGCCTGGCCGGCTATTTCCCAGCCGTTCTTGGTCTCTTTGAGCATGCTGAAAATATCGGAATCGGTCACGATCAGGATATGCACCGGTCGTTGGAGCTTTTCACCTTTTAAAAAAGTCGCTTTAAGTCGCGCTATGCCAAAGGAATAACCGGTCCCCAGATATCCGGTCAAAACATTGAGGATTTCCTTTTCATCCCGGATAAACCCTGGGGTGGAGTTGTATTCCCCCGGTTCACCGGACAGGGTGACCATGACCTTGGCCCCGGCCCGCAAGGCGGACAGGCAGATAATGGTTCCGGCCAGGACCGGATAGGATAAGTTATAGGCCGGGTTGGACATGGAGCCGGAACAGTCCACGCCCAAATATAAATCCACCGGCCGACGTTCCGGCTGACTTCCGGCGTCGGCACCGTAAGTGCGTTGCACCGTGGTCACGCCGAGGATGACCTTCGGACTGCGAATCAATGATTCGGTCCAGTCCAAATCCGCCAGAGGCGCTCCGGTTTCCCAATTTTCCAGCCCCTCGGGCAGAGGGTCCGTGGCTTCCGGGACGATCTTGGCGGGAAAACGGATCAAATGGGGAACGGCGCGTTCCCGGTAATAACGGGCCACCAGTTCCTTTTCCGGAATTTTTACCCCCAGGCTCTTCATGATCTCCGAATATTCCTGAGGTGAACGATATTGCTCCCGGCGCCCTCCTATTTCCTCCCGTCTACCCGCTTGCGGCCTGGACGAATCATTTTCATCCATCCGGTCCACGCCGGACAGTTCCGGATCTTCAGACGGGTGGATGGCCCCGTTTTTTTCATTGTCTTCGATCCCCGCCAGCCCGTCGGGTATTTCCTCCCCGGCTCCGGCGTTCTGAGTGTCCAGCCAGGGAGCGGAAAGGGTTTGATAAATATTCTCTTGTTCCGCGATTAAATAAGGCAGGAACAAAGCGGCAAACCGCCCCGCGCCGTCAAGCCAGTCCTTGGCGTAATGGCGAACGACCCTGGCTCCCAAACCAGCGTCGCTCCGGATACGGCTCTCCACTTGGCCGTCGACCAGGGTTCCAGCCGGCAAACTCCACAGCACTTCATATATCCGCATATATAAAGTCCAGACTTGGCTGGTGGTGGGGGTTTTCAGTTTTTTGAAGACTCCGGCCATATCCAGTCCGGCTTGGCGCTGCAGACGATCATTGATCAACAGGTCGGTATAAAGATTAGCCACGTAACCGGCTTTTTGCTCCTGAGTCGGCAGGCCGGCGCGAATTCGGACGATAAGGCGGGCGTTGTCCCGTAAATCGCCCGGCGCGTAAACGTGATGTCCGATTTCGTGCGCCAGAATTTCCATCGGAAACGGCTCGACTTTATACTCAATTACCTGCCGCAGGCTGATGACCACCGCGTGATCGGTCAGACGGATCATGGCGAAGGAGCCGGTCAGTTGCTCGGCCGCCTCTTCCCGGGCGGTGCGACACCAACGGGGTTCAGCGAGCTTGGTGAAACGGCTCCAGATCGATAAGGCCTCTTCCCAACGAGATTGCCAGGCCGCCTCCAAAGTTGTCGATCCGGCGGGTGGCGACGGCGCCAGGGCCATTAGTGTAACTCCATTGGAAAAATGAGGAACGATACCTATAATAAACTATTCCCGCGGCGAGCGACGAGGAATGCGCTCGCTTGCATGTTCAAGCTCCGGCGAAAGTCACGGCTGGTCCGCCAGGGCGATTAAATACACAAAATGGCTGCGGGGGACGGTCACGGCCAGAGTGTGATCCGTGGCGGCAAAACTGGATGCCCCGGCCAATTCCGGAAAAATCGCCTGCTGTCCATCCTTGGTCACCATGCCGTTTTTTTGGTCCAGGGAAAACCCCAGAGGTCTATTTTCCACGCCCTCGGGCAAGTCCGAACCAAAGCGTTCCACTGCGGACCCGAACCAGTCGGCATGGAGGCTGTAACAGAATTCCCGGTCAAAGGCATAGATCACGGTCCGGGCGCAAGTGACCTCGGGCGGGCTGATAAACGGGCCGCCGAACCCGCGAAAACCGCCGACCCTGGCCACCAGGCGCAGCTTACGTTCCGGTAGACGGCCCAACTGTTTCAGGCTGCGCCAAGGGTCGGCCAAAGCCGCGGCCAGATCGGATTTGGCTAAGGCCTCCGCGTCGGGTTTGAATCCCAAGGCCAGCCGCGCCAGAGGTTCGGGCAGATCCCGCCAAATCTCCAAGGCCCCGGCCCGGAAATGTGCCAGGCCGCAGCGCCAGGCGGCCACCTGCCCTACTTTGAGGAAATCTTCCAAGGTCGGGCAAAGGGGAA
>JADFXS010000266.1 GCA_015233515.1 Deltaproteobacteria bacterium
CGCGTTTTAATTTTTGCTCGCTAACCCCGCAGCAAGCTACGGGGAATGCGCTCGCGTGCATGTTCAAAAATATGGGGCTTGCCGCCGCACATCTTGGACATACGCTCAAGAACGAATAATTTCCCCCATAAGGGGCACTGGTCCTAGGATTCATGAAAATCTCATCAATCATTGTCGGATTTTAAGAGCCGAAATTTCAATCGGCCATCCGGTTAATACTTGCCAAACTCGGAATCATCCATGGAGATGACCTCGGAAGGCTTGACCACGCGCAGACCTTTGGTCGGCGGTATTTCCAGGGCCCGGCTTTTGTCCGGAGGAAGCGATTCCTTTTTGATCAGGCTGGCGGTCGTGTGAGGAAGGGCAAGCTCATCCGTCTCGGATGAAGCCCTATTGGTCGAGGCGATCCGGTTCTGTTTCAATGTGAATCGAGTCAAAATTTGTTGAAGTTGCCTGGCTTGGCCGGAAAGTTCTTCCGCGGCCGCGGCGGTTTGTTCCGCGTTGGCGGTATTGGTCTGGGTTACCTTGTCCACTTGGTTCAGGCCTAAATTCACTTGGCTGATGCCCAAAGCTTGCTCATTGCAGGCGGCCGCGATTTCACCGACCAGATCCGTGGCTTTAGTCACACCGGTGACGATTTCCGCTAAAGCCTGAGCCGTCCGATTGGCAATTTCAACCCCGGTCTCGACTTTTTTAACCGAACTTTCTATTAATTCCGAGGTCTCTTGGGCGGCTTTAGCGCTTCGACCGGCTAGATTGCGAACCTCCTGGGCCACCACGGCGAACCCTTTACCGTGTTTGCCGGCGCGGGCTGCTTCCACCGCGGCATTGAGCGCCAAAAGGTTGGTTTGGAAGGCGATATCATCGATAGTCTTTATGATTTTACCTATTTCCCGGCTGGAGGCGTTGATTTCCTTCATGGCCGCGATCATGTTTTGCATTTGAACGTTACCGTTGTCCGCGACGCCACGCGATCTCAACGCCAGTTGGTTGGCTTGGGCCGCATTCTCGGCGTTGGTCTTAGTCTGAACAGCGATCTCCGCCAGGGAAGCGCTGATTTCTTCCATGGAGGCGGCTTGTTCCGTGGCGCCCTGGGACAGGGACTGGCTGGCATCGGAGACTTGGCTGGAACCGGTGGCGACCTGGGCCGCGGTTTCTTGCACTTGGCTTAGAACCTCGTTCAATTCGATAGTCATTTCCAACAAAGCATGTCCAAGCAGATCCCGGTCCGAAGTTACATGTACGTCATGACTCATATCACCCTTGGCGATAGCCTGGGCCAAATCAACCTTGTTTTTCAAGGCGGCGACCATGGTCCTGATCTGCGCGTAAACTCCCTTAAGCTGCTTTTCAATGAATTCGATATTCAAATCACCCAAGGCGACCGTATCAATAATTGTAGAAATTTCCGCCGGGTCTCGTCCTAACTGAGAGAGAATACCGCGAGTGATAAGTATACCGAAGATAAGTGAGGCTATAATACCCACCAAGCTGAAAGTCAAGACCAGATTGCGCGCTGTATTATAATCCCGCGCGGATTGGCTTTTAGTTTCATTCAATGTTTTCTCGGTCCGTTCGGTCATGGCGACCAGCAACGCGCCGACCTTATCCGCCGCTTCCCGGCCTTTGGTCGTTGACAAAACCTTGGCTTTGAATGTCGTGTTAGCTGAAGTCAGATCAATGACCTGCTGGGAAATTTTATAATAATCCTCCTGAGCCTCCTTGAACTCACCGATCATCTTAGCGATGGATTCAATAGAAGACTGCTCCAACTGACCGACAAGTTTTTGGATTTCGTTTCTATATTTTTTAATGGCTTCGACCAGGATAAGTTTATTTTCTACATCATCCTGCAATAAAGCGTTTTTTTCCGCGCGTTGGATATATAATAATAGTTGGTTGATGCGATCGACCGTCCGTATACCGGTATAGGCAAATTCCACGCCTCTGATATCGCCGCTGGTCGCGTTTTTCAGCTGTTCGTCTAAATATTCTTTATAAGCCACGATAATCGCGTCCAAATCTTCTTGTAAAATATCGGCGGCTTTTCTCCCGATTCCGGTCGTCAATTTAACGGCCTTGGCTTGCTCGTTACGCATAGCCATTTTAATCGCTTCTTCGGCCGTAGTCCGATATTCGGTTAAATTTTTACGGAACTCGGAATAATTCGCCCGGTCCTCTAACACCAGCATAGGTTCCAGCTTGAGTACCTGTTCGTCAAGAACCCTGTTCAATTGCTGAATCTCGGTGTTCCATTTTTTCATGCCCTCGTCCGTGGCATCGGCGAGTAAATCTTTTCTGCTTTGACTATGTTCAAAAACATAGCCTCCAAGCGACCGCAAATGGCCACCTTGGGCTCCAATCTCTCGCCTATGTCCGTCATCCGGTCGTTCACTGTAGATAATTTCCACAAACCTAAAAAAGAAATCAATACGGATACGACGGCCATGAGTCCGACAAGGAAATATATTTTAGAGGACAATCTAAGACGCATATTTCAAACTCCCAAATTTTTACAGCGATCCGGAAAGTTGAGCCAACTCGTCTTCATAAAGCAGTTTATGGACGTCCAGCAGTATCTTGACCTCATCATTGACCTTGCCCAAACCTTGGATCAACCGCCGGCTGTCCCGCTGGTTTATGCGCGGAGGATCTTCCACCCTCTCGGCGGGTATATCCATGACCTCGCTGACTTCATCCACTACCAAGCCGATAGACGTGTCCTGGATATTGACTACTATAACGCAAGTCCGATCATCATGTTCCTTGATCGGCATTTTAAAGCGAGTTCGAACATCCATTACCGGAATGACCTGCCCGCGCAAATTGATCACTCCCTTCACAAAATCCGGCATATCCGGGATATGAGTAATTTTTTGCAATCCGATAACTTCAATCACGTACTGTATTTCAATTCCGTATTCTTCATCGCCTAGACTGAAAGTGAGATATTTATCCTTTTGAGTATCCTCATCTTCCTCATCCTCGAAATTTCTCGTTACCAGGTCTTTATTTTCCGCCATATCCTCCTCCTTCAAAGCATGATAAAATCATCGTCAGAATAGCTGTTCTTCCATTGACAAGATATGCCATCAACGTTCGGTTCAAATCCGGCGGTGAGCAGGCATCATAAGGTGCTGGCCGAGTGAATATTCGTCTCGTGATCCAGTTCTTTCGGACACCAACTTAGAAGCGGCGACCCGGCGCGGCTAGATGGGCTGTGAAGCAAAAAGCGAGCTTTTTAGCTTCATTTTGAAGCGAGATTTATCCATAGCCGCCAAAGTCGGGATTGGCATCCTAAACGATCGCGGCCTCGCGATGACAACCGATGGTTGCTATTTAGAAGCAGCCAAATCCACGGAGCATGGAGTTATGTTTTTTGGTTCCCGAGCCGGAGCTGGGGAACCAGGGGAAAATAAGAGCAGCGAGTGCTTGAAAACATGGAAATTCCCGCCGAATCAGCGAAATGTGTCCTAAGACCCACTCGGACGGGTGAAGCCGTTTCGCAGAAGCGCGAATCTTTGCTTTTACATATGATGTCCAATTTCCAAGCATCTACGGGTTAATATTTACCGAAATCGGAATCGTCCAAAGCGATTATATCCGAAGGCTGGACGACGCGCCGGCCTTTGGCCGGAGGTTCCTGTCCCTGGTTCTTCGCCGGGGGCAACGCCGCTTTTTTAGGCGACTTGGCCGCTGTTAGCGAAAGAGCGGGACTCTTAGGCGCCGAGGGCGCGGGAATAGCCAAGGATGCCTGGCCTTGTTTCAAAGTAAACTGGCTCAAAATTTGTTGCAGCTGTTTGGCCCGGTCGGAAAGTTCCTCCGCGGCCGAAGCGGTTTGCTCCGCGTTAGCGGTATTGGTTTGGGTTACCTTGTCAACCTGGGTCAGGCCTTGGTTCATCTGGCTGATACCTATCGCCTGCTCGTTGCTGGCCGCCGCGATTTCACCTACCAAATCCGTGGCTTTTGTCACGCCGGTCACAATTTCCGTCAGGGCGTGCGCGGTCCGATTGGCGATCTCCGCGCCAGTGGCTACTCTTTTAACCGATCCTTCAATCAACACCGCGGTCTCCTGGGCGGCTTTGGCGCTCCGACCGGCCAGATTGCGAACTTCTTGAGCCACCACGGCAAACCCTTTACCGTGTTTTCCGGCGCGAGCCGCCTCCACGGCGGCATTCAGAGCCAACAAATTGGTCTGAAAGGCGATATCATCAATCGTCTTTATAATTTTCGCGATTTCTTTACTGGCGACGTTAATCTCGCCCATGGCCGAGATCATCCCCTGCATTTGGGTATTACCGTTTTCCGCCGCGCTGCGCGACTGCAGAGCCAACTGGTTGGCTTGAGTAGCGTTCTCGGCGTTGGTTTTGGTCTGGACGGCAATCTCGGCTATGGACGCGCTGATTTCCTCCATGGACGCCGCTTGTTCAGTAGCGCCCTGGGAGAGAGATTGGCTGGCATCCGCGACTTGACTGGCGCCGGCGGCAACTTGGGCCGCGGTTTCCCGAACCTGGATCAAGACCTTGTTTAATTGATCCGTCATATCTTGCAGCGCTTGGCCAAGCAAATCTCGATCCGAAGACACGTCGACATCCCGACTCATATCGCCCTTGGCGATGGCCTGAGCCAATTCCATCTTGTTCCTGAGAGCCGATACCATGTTTC
>JADFXS010000267.1 GCA_015233515.1 Deltaproteobacteria bacterium
ACGATAATATAAAGATATTATTACAATTTTATAATTATCTTGGTAAACTTGGGTTGGGTTTCCACTTAGAGCGGTTCTCGAAAGTTTTTTCGAAATAGTGTGATCTAACTCTCCTTTCCTCCGCTTTTTTCCATCAGACACAATGTCCGTCATTTCGACCGAATGGAGAAATCTCATTAAATTTTGGAGTGTTAGAGATTTCTCGTCGCGGCCTATGGCCGCTCCGTCGAAATGACAACGGTGCTTCAAAACGAAGAAACTTTCGAAAACTATTATAAAAAGAAATATGTTGATTTTAACATATTTCTCTGGTTATGATTATCCACCCGAATGATCGGGACAAGTTCAAAGGCTGTTTATGTCCCGCCGCCCAAAGCCCAAAGCGGCCGAATAGGAAATTAAGCCTTTTTCGAGGAGATGCCTTGACATGCTGAAATTAAAAGATCCGACTCTATTTAAACAAAAATGTTACCTGAACGGCCAGTGGATTGATGCCGACAGCGGGGCGACCATTGACGTCATTAATCCGGCCAGCGGAGAGAAACTAGGCGCTATCCCCAAAATGGGCGCGGTCGAAACCCGCCGGGCCATTGAAGCCGCCAACCAGGCCCTGCCGGCTTGGCGGGTTCGAACCGCGAAAGAACGCGCGGCCATCCTGCGGCGTTGGTTCGATCTGTTGATGGCTAACCAGGAAGACCTGGCCATTATCCTGACCGCCGAACAGGGCAAACCCCTGGCCGAGTCCAGGTGGGAAATTTCTTACGGTGCATATTTTGTCGAATGGTTCGCCGAAGAAGCCAAAAGAATCTATGGCGACACCATTCCTGCACCAATGTCCGATAAACGCATTGTGGTTATCAAGGAACCGATCGGTGTCTGCGCGGCCATCACCCCCTGGAACTTTCCGTCGGCCATGATCACCCGCAAGGTCGGCCCGGCCTTAGCGGCCGGATGCACCATGGTGGTCAAGCCGGCGACCGCCACGCCATACTCAGCCCTGGCGATGGTTGAACTTGGAGCGCGCGCCGGGATTCCGGCCGGTGTGTTCAGCGTCATCACCGGCGTCTCCGGAGCAATCGGCGATGAAATGACATCCAATCCTCTGGTGCGCAAATTAAGTTTCACCGGCTCCACTGAAATCGGCAAGCAATTAATGGCCAAGTGCGCCGCGACGGTCAAAAAGATTTCCCTGGAACTGGGCGGCAACGCCCCCTTCATTGTTTTTGATGACGCCGATCTGGACGCCGCGGTGGAAGGCGCCATCGCCTCCAAATATCGTAATTCCGGCCAGACCTGTATTTGCGCCAACCGCCTGCTAATCCAGGAAAAAATTTATGACGTTTTTATCGAAAAACTGACGGCGGCGGTGAAAAAAATGAAAGTTGGAGACGCCCTGCTGGGAGAAGTTCAGCAGGGGCCGTTGATCGAGATGGCGGCCGTGGAAAAGGTAGAACGGCATATCGCCGACGCGGTGAACAAAGGCGGCCATATCGTCTTGGGCGGACATCGCCACGACTTGGGAGGCACTTTCTTCGAACCGACCATCATCAAGGACGTGACGTCGGACATGCTGATTTCACATGAAGAAACCTTCGGACCGATAGCTCCGCTGACCAAGTTCCGGACGGACGATGAGGCCATCCGCCTGGCCAATGACACTGAGTTCGGTTTGTGCGCCTATTTTTACAGCCGGGACATCAAACGGATCGGAAAGGTAGCCGAAGCCCTGGAATCCGGCATCGTCGGAATCAATACCGGCCTGATAGGTACTGAAGTGGCGCCTTTCGGCGGCGTCAAGGAATCCGGTATCGGCCGTGAAGGTTCAAAGTATGGTATCGAAGAATACTTGGAGATCAAATACCTCTGTTTAGGGGGAATGTCTTGACCATCAAATGATGGACCGATAATCCACCGCCGATTGGCAATGATGGGCATACCTCTCGTAACAAAACCAGCTTGGCGATTAGGCGGTGGATTTCAAAATCTATAGTTATAGAGATAAGTCCAGTTGGGTAATTGAACATAAGTTTATATATAACTTTTTTTGAAAACTTAATAATTAGGTAGTTATATGTTAAAAATAACAGTATTATGGGAGCCGTGGGAATTGTTCCGCTTAAGAAAAGGGGAACACTAAAAAATAAAGCGCTCATAGTGCGCTGGAAAAAAAAGGGGATTAAAACCATGGGCATTCCAGAAAAAGGTCGAGTCGCGATTTTAACCGACATCAGAAAAATTGAAGTCAAGGAATTCGCGTTGCCGCCGCTCGGTGACGATGAAATCCTGCTGAAGGTCGAGGGCTGCGGCGTATGCGGCACGGACGCCCACGAATATAAAGGCGATCCGTTTGGTCTTCGTCCTGTTGTCTTGGGACATGAGGGCACCGGCGAGATCATCGCCCTCGGGAAAAATGTGACCCATGACTTTGTCGGCAAACCGGTGGCCGTCGGCGATAAGCTGGTCACCTGTATTATTCCGTGCGGTAAATGTCCGGCCTGCCAGACGTTGCCGGCCCGTACGAATCTTTGCGACAGCATCGGCATCTATGGCTTGATCAGCGACGACGCTTATCATTTCAACGGCTATTTCGGCGACTATGTCGTTGTCCGCAAGGGATCGACTTTCTTCAATGTCAGCGATCTCGATCTCGACGCCCGCCTGCTGATTGAACCGTTCAGCGTGGCGATTCACGCTCTGGAACGGGCGAAAACAACCGGGTTGTTGCGTTTCGATACCACGGTCCTCATCCAGGGCTGCGGGCCGATCGGCCTGTGCGTCCTGTCGGTGGTCCGGGCCATGGGCGTGGAAAAGATCATCGCCGTGGACTCCATGGCCAAACGTCTGGCCGTGGCCAAAGAATTGGGCGCTTCGCACCTGATCAATATCAACGACTACAAAACCCCGGAAGAGGAAATCGCCGCGGTGAAAGCCGTCAGTGACGGACTGGGCGCCGAGTTCGCCTTCCAGTGCACCGGCGTGCCGGCGGCGGCCGCGTTGATGTGGCGGTTGGTCCGCCGGGGCGGCGGTTTGTGTGAAGTCGGTTTCTTTGTCAACAACGGCGATTGCACCATCAACCCGCATCTCGACCTGTGCAACAAAGAAGTCTCGGCGGTCGGGTCCTGGGTTTACACGCCGGAAGAATACCCTATTACCTTTGCTTTCCTGAAAAGAGCCAAAGGAATCGGGCTGCCGGTAACTAAACTGATCACCCACCGGTTCCCGCTGGACCAAATGAATGAAGCCATGGAAACGAACATCCGCATGGATGGCATCAAGGTATGCTTCGTGGCGTAATTAAAAGACCGGGTTAAACCGAAGACCGGTAAAGTGGAACCACATAACGGTGCAAGCGGCCTGAACCTCAAAAGCCAGAGGGGTTCAGGCCGTTTTATTTACTCCAAAGCGAGTGGACAAGCGGTCTGGAGCAACCGGCTGCCGACTTGGGTGAAACTGAAAATTAAAGGGACATCCATGACATTACCTATCATGGATATCCCCAAAATTATCAGATAGGCCGAATTTATTTAAAAATACCCCCGAACGCCTTTTGCGCCTTGACTAGAAATCCCGATCCTTGTTTGGCTATCAATTCGGGTTCACCCGGGTCTAGATGGACGGCGCCACAACCTTTGTTAATGCATACATCCACCTTATGTTCCATATAATCAATCTCGACTAAACTGGAGGTACCGCAACGGAAACAATGCATCTTATGTTCGTCGCGGTGTTTCTGGTCGGACTCCTGAGAAACCTTTTCCCTTAGTTTCCTGATTTGCTCCGCTTCTTGTTTTTGGAAAAATAGTTCTTCGCCATGCTGGCCAAGTTGAAATACATTTGTCTTTTTTTGCAGGCTCATGATTTATCCTCCAGTATTTGATGTTCGGAAATATTTTTCAATATGAATGAATTGTAAATGCATCTCCGACCCAAGTGAAGACCGGGTCAGGGCCCGTAATTCGCCACTTGCGGGCATTGTGAAGCGTAACTCCCGGCTGCGACGCTAGTTTCCCGGCCGGAAGGTCCCGCGCCCAAAAGCCCGCTCGAATTCTGGTAATTGTTCAGTCCAAGGAACACAATACTTATTTAATTCACTTCGATACGGTTACCGGCGCGGGAGCAAACTTTAAAGGCTTATTTCCAAATTCCGGATTGAGCCTCCGGTCCCTAAGGGACGGTTTTTCCGAATATATCGGCGCCTAGTCAATGGCGAGAATTAAGTAATGTCCCCCGAATTCCCTCTGGCTTATCGGCCCTCCATGAATTACAATCGTCTCATAAGTTTCCCGCTTAGTGACCGCCTTAGGTTTTCAGGCGGCCACCCTTTTCCCGTCCCCGGACCGGTTTTTTTCTGAACCGGAGATTGTGGTTGAACGGACGGTTTCGGATTCGTCCAGCCTGGGCATCATGCCCCAAAGGGCCGAGTCCGTCTGGAACCCGACATCGACATTAACGTTTCTACCCATTGGCGACCGGAGAAAAACGGCGCCGCTGGTTATCCCTATGCGGTCATGTGTCTTTGGGCTTCCCTGGAGAAATGACATTAATGCCGGCTATTGAAAATAAAAGTCCCGGGCAGTCCGGGAAAAATACGTTTCCTGAACCGTCCCGGAATGGAAACCCCCAATTCGGTCAGA
>JADFXS010000268.1 GCA_015233515.1 Deltaproteobacteria bacterium
TCGGGCCAGAATTTCGCCACCCGGATAGTGGTCAACTGCGGGGGCGCGTGGGCGGAAAATCAAGAGGTGATATCTATCGACCATTTATCGAGCCATATCAGCGAACTGAGTCGAGAGAACCATCAATTTCCCAAACAATCCGATACGGCTTCCCATGGCGCCGATACCACGCAGCTTAATAATAAATTAAAATTCGCCAAGACTATTATTGCGAATTTAAAAAGTAATACTCCCTCCGGTAGAGGCCTCCGGGATATCCAATCTTTATATGAAATTGAATTTATTCAAGACGCACTGACCATTTCCCATGGAAATGTCACTAAGGCCGCTCAAAGATTAGGGATATCACCTCAGCTACTCAATTATAAATTGAAAAAATATTTTATCGATAGAAAAAAAATTTAGCCTGGCAACGAGTACGGTATTCGAGCAGCGTAATCTCAACTCCCGATGTATTTGGCCACCAGACTTCTGGCCTCCGCCGTGTCGGTGGTGCCCATAACCAGCACCCGGCTATCGGGGAAGACCACCATACGGTGGTCCCCCAGCGCGAATTCTAGGACCAGCCCGTTGACTGTCACCGGACCCAAAGGCTTCAGCCTTTCGGTGAGCTGCTTGAAGTCCGGCTTACTCAACTTCTCCGGCGTCACCTGCACCGCGTTTCGGCCGCAGAACACCGTGGAGGATGAACCGCGTTCCGCGTCAAGAAACTCGAAACGACGCCTTCCACAACAGACGCAATCTTCGTTTTGTTTTACGCTGATAGAGGTGATGGAACCGGTCCAGATATCCAACGCGTACAGCGGGAACTCCCCGGCGGCCTCGGCCGCCAGGAGCTTGAAGGCCTCGGTCACCTGGAGCGCCGCCACCCATGAAACAGCAGTATTGAGGACCCCTTGTGTTTCACAGGTTGGAAGTTGACCGGCCTCCGGAGGTTCGGGAAAGATACACCTCAAGCAGGGCCCCCGGCCGGGGCGGATGGCCATCACCATCCCGTCCGTCCCGACGACGCCGCCGTAAACCCAAGGTTTTCCTTCCTTGATGGCCGCATCGTTTATCAAATAACGGGTCTCGAAGTTATCCGTGCCGTCGAGCACCAGATCCGCTTGACGGACCAGGTCCGCGATATTGGCTGGAGTTACGTCGGCTATCAGGCCTTCGACTTTAATCTCCGAATTAATTTCGCGAAGGCGACGCTCCGCCGCCAGGGCTTTCGGCATCCGCGACGAGACATCCAGCTCATCAAAGAGAAATTGGCGTTGAAGGTTGTGAAGTTCGATCACGTCCCGATCGACCAGAATCAGCCGACCCAGGCCGGCGCGAGCCAAAAGTTCGGCTTGAGCGCTGCCTAAGGCTCCACACCCGACAATGAGCACAGTACTCTTGGATAGCCGTTGCTGTCCTTCGGGTCCGATCACTCGAAGCACGGTTTGACGAGCGTAACGCCCCCCCGGCTGGATCGGACCACCGGAAGGGTTCGCAATCATAGGCATGGATTTTTCCTCCCCCGGATAAATCTTTCATAGTGTCACAAAGCGGCCGGTTTTGGCGCTGTTGTTCAGGAGGCGGATCGTGTTTATAGTCGGGTAAGACGCATGGCCTCCACGGCTTGGCCGACCAACTCTACCGCCCGGGTAACATCTTCGGTGGTATTTCCCCGCCCGAAGGAAAACCTGATAGCAGCCCGAGCTTGGTCAAATGAACGGCCCATGGCCTGCAGCACATGGGAGGGTTCATGGTCTCCGGAGCTGCAGGCCGCGCCCGTGGAGACCGCGACGCCGAGCAAATCCAGGTTAATGGCCAAGAGTTCACCGTCGAGCCCTTCAAAGCTGATATTCGTGGTGTTGGGTAACCTAGGGGCTCCGTGCCCGTTGATGCTAGTGCCTGGAATCTGTTCGCAAACGGCGGCTTCAAAAGACGCGCGCAGGGCGATGAGCCGGGCGGCGTCTTCGGTCAGCCGGGCCTTGGCCAGTTCGCAAGCCTTACCTAGTCCGACGATCGCCGCGACATTTTCCGTCCCCGGCCGCAGACCACGTTCCTGGTGGCCGCCGAAAATCAGTGGAGACAATGTTGTTCCCTTGCGGACGTAAAGCGCCCCTATACCTTTAGGCCCATGGAGTTTGTGTCCGGAAATGGTCAGAAGATTCACTCCCAGATCTTTTACGTCAACAGGTATCTTGCCTACGGCCTGCACCGCGTCCGTATGAAGCAGGATGCCCCGTTCCCGTGTTGCTTCCGATACGGCGAGCAGCGGCTCGATAACCCCAGTGTCGTTGTTGGCCAGCATAATCGAAACAATCACGGTTTCGCTCCTCAGAGCCGCCAAGGCGGCCTGGGGATCGATAAGGCCGTTGTGGTCGACCGCCAGGAAGGTAACGGAGTGTCCTCTTTGTTTCAGGTAGCGGCAGGGATTTAGCACGGCTTGGTGCTCGATCGAGGTGGCCACAACCCGGGGGCGTTCCTGTTTCGCCGCGGCCACCGCTCCGAGAATAGCCAGGTTGTCGGCCTCGGTTCCGCCACTGGTAAAAACAATCTCCTCAGGCTGAGCGCCGATCAGTCGAGCCACTCGCCCGCGGGCTTGGTCGACCATTCGTCTGGCTTCCTGCCCAAACCCATGTATGCTTGACGGATTCCCAAAGACCCCCTCGAAACAGGCGGCCATCTCGGCCCGCACCTCGGGATCGAGCGGAGTAGTCGCGTTATGATCAAGATAGATAGCGGTCACGACCAAATCCTCTCTTGGCTGTACATTTGACCACACTCAACCGTGTTTAATGACGAACTGGGAAAACAATCACGAACGTATGTCCAACACGCTCGATTCCGTGTTGAAACTTTCCTCGGCGAGCCGTGAGGAATCTTTGACATATCAGAAACGAAAGCAGTTTTATTTCTGCTCGCCAATCAGCGGCGGGCCGCTGGAAATGCCCTCGCCGGCATGGGCAATGGCCGTATCCCCGACAAGTGAACGCCGGAGCGTCTTGCGGGGATACGGCGAAAAAGCGACAAAATACCAGCCATCCGAGCGGATTGCTTTCTAACCGGAGTATCCGCTGTCGGGTAGCCTAGGTCAGGGCCAAAGCCCGATCCAAGGCCTCTAGCAGGTCATCGGGATGCTCGAGACCGATGGACAAGCGGATCAGGTCCGGCGTCAAGCCGCTCTCGCGTTGTTGCTCTTCGGAGAGTTGGCTGTGGGAAGTGCTGGCCGGATGCAGGATCAGACTTTTGGCATCGCCGACATTGGCCAGATGCGAGAAAAGTTCGATGTTGTCGATGATCTTGACCGCGGCATCGTAACCGCCTTTGACCCCGAAAACCACCATGCCGCCGAACCCGTTTTTGAGATAACGGCTGGCCGTGGCATAGGTGGGATCATCCTTGAGTCCAGGGTACCGGACCCAAGCGACCTTGTCATGTTTTTTCAAGAACTCGGCGACTTTCAACGCGTTTTCCGAATGCAGTCTCATCCGGACCGGTAGCGTCTCGATGCCCTGAAGGAATATCCACGAATTATCCGGTGAGATGCAAGGACCCAGGTTGCGCAGGGGCACGGTCCGGACACGCAGGGCAAAGGCGATCGGCGCCAGGGGTTCTGGAAGATCGACGGCCCAACGCAGACCATGATAATTGGCGTCCGGTTCGGTGAATAAGGGATGACGTCCGGCCTTCCAGTTGAAGCGCCCGGCATCGGTCACGATACCGCCGATGGCGGTCCCATGACCACCCAGCCACTTGGTCAGGGAGTTCACCACGATATCCGCGCCGTATTCGATGGTGCGGAGCAGATAGGGAGTGGTAAAGGTTGCGTCAACGATGAGGGGGAGACCGTGAGCGTGGGCCACGTCGGCGACAGCTTTGATATCGGTGAAATCAAGCACGGGATTGCCGATGGTTTCAATAAAAAGAGCCCGCGTCTTATCGGTGATGGCCCGTTCAAAACTCTCGGGAAGGGGATCCACGAATTTGGTTTTGATGCCCAGTTTGGGCAGAATCGCGTCGTACATGGTGTACGTGCCGCCATAGAGATTGTTGGCCGAAACGATCTCGTCGCCGCTTTCAGCGAGAGTAATGATGGCGCTGAAGATGGCCGATGTGCCGGAAGATACGGCCACGGAAGCCGCGCCGCCTTCGAGTTGGGTCACCCGCTGTTCCAGAATTTCCGTGGTCGGATTAGTCAACCGGGAGTAGATGTTGCCTAACTCCCTGAGGCCGAAAAGGTTGGCCGCGTGTTGAGTGTTCTTAAAAACGTAAGAACTGGTTCGATACAAAGCCACACCCCGCGATTGGGTGGCGTCGACGCTCTGCCCCGCATGCAGCGCGAGCGTCTCAAAACGATAATTACTCATGACTCTCTTCCTTTCCTTCTCTTAATCGGTTCTATTTCTCTGGCCGGGACTTCACGAGATCCCCATCTCGGTTGGATCAGCAAGGCCCGATCTCTTGTTTCTCGCGTTTACTCGATACCCGTTCTGGCCCGGACGGCCATGGCCCCCCTAATTCACCACTTGCGGGCATTGAGGCGCGTAACTCCTGGCTGCAACGCTCGGCGGGAAGGTCCCGCACCCACGGAACTCACGAATTCGGTTGCCGGTTACATTCATCGGTGGCATGCATTCCGCAGCGGCTCC
>JADFXS010000269.1:0-768 GCA_015233515.1 Deltaproteobacteria bacterium
GCCCTCCAAAAAAAGATCGTGGACCAAGCCACCCTAAAGAACATGTCGGACGCGGAGCTGCTGGACCTGATCTTCAGACCCGGTTTCAGCACCAGCCAGATCATTACCGATCTTTCGGGCCGGGGTGTGGGCTTGGACATAGTCCGTAAGAATATTATCGACGATTTAAAAGGAACCATCCGTGTAGAAACCGGGCCGGGCTCGGGAAGCGGTTTTTTTCTACGTTTAACCTTGACTCTGGCGATCTTGCGGCTTCTTCTGGTCGAGGTCGGCGGCATGACCATCGCTTTCCCCGCCCACGGAGTCCGTGAGATCATAACCGCCCAAACCACGGATTTTATCGACATTGTAACAGAAAAGCGGTCAGGTTCAGGGGCCAACTCATCCCGGTCGAGGGATTGACCCATATTCTCGGTCTGCCGGAACAGGAAGAAAACGACGAGGCTCTGATCATCGTCGTGGACACGGGAAATGACTATATGGGCTTGATCACGGACGCCCTGATCACCGAGGAAAACATGGTGGTCAAGCGCCTCCCGGCCCATATGCAGGGATTCCGTCTGGTGACCGGGATCACTATCGACGGAAGCGGCAATATCGTTTGCGTGCTCAACATTTCCGAACTGACCCATCACGCGCGGGAATTCGCCATGAGCCGGAAACTTGCTCCAGGCGTGGAAAGCCGAAAAAAGGTTTCAATTTTGGTGGTCGATGATTCCATCAATACTCGCGAAATTGAACGGAGTATCCTGGAAACCCATGGCTATC
>JADFXS010000269.1:784-3175 GCA_015233515.1 Deltaproteobacteria bacterium
AAGACGGGTTGGAGGCGTTGGAAAAGGTCGCGGAGAGCGAATTCGACCTGATCATCACCGATGTGGAGATGCCCAGATTGGACGGTTTTTCTCTGACGGAGCGCCTGCGGGCGGACGAACGTTATCGCTATACCCCGATAATCATTGTGACTTCGCGGGAAAAAGAAGAGGACAAACGGCGAGGGATTGCCGTGGGCGCGGATGCCTATATTGTGAAAGGCGCTTTTGATCAGACCAATCTTTTGGAAACAGTGCGGAACCTGACCGGTTAAATGGATAGTGAAAGTGATGGATGATACTGAAAAAATCAATTTAGGGAAGCTACAAAACATGTTTGCCCGACAACTCCCGCAAAAAATCGCGGCCATCAAGTTGGAATTGGAACGACTCCAGCAGAAAATCTGCCCCGCAAAAGAATGGGAACCTCTTTTTCTCATGTTTCACACTCTGGCCGGCAGCGCTCCCGCTTTCGGCTATACGCAAGTGGGCGAGCATGCCCGCGAAGCGGAAATAATGGTCAAGCAAATCATTTCCGAAACCGATGCCCTGGGCGGCGGCGCATTACCGCGGATAAAACAGTGCCTGGAAGGAATGATCACGGGGAGCGCCTCAACCGCGGAGCAGCCACAGCAGCACCAGGATAAAATGGAAAATCTTTCGCTGATATTCAATCGCGAATGTTCTCCTCCCAAGGGAAAAACGGTCTTTATCGTGGACGACGACCCGCTCCTATTGGAACGGCTGGCCATTCAGGTTCGCTGCTTCGGCTATGAGGTCCGGACATTTATCTCGATAGCGGCTCTAAGGGCGGTCATAGAGGAAAGCCGTCCTTCGGTGATCATCATGGACATGATCTTCCCGGATAGCGAATTGGCCGGAGCCCACGCAATCACCGAATTGAAAAAACTGACCACGGAACGAATTCCAGTCATATTCCTCTCCATACGGAGCAGCTTGGCCGCCCGGATCGAAGCGGTCAAGGCCGGCGGCGACGCCTATCTGGTCAAGCCGCCCGCCGTCGGCGCCCTCATCGACAAACTGGACGAACTGACCGCGGTCAAGGTCGTGGAACCTTATCATATTCTCATCGTGGACGATGACCCGGAGCTTTCCAAGTATTATGCTCTTATCCTTGAGCAAGAAGGCATGATCACCAAGATCGTCAACGACCAGTCGCAAATACTGGAATGCCTGGCCGGATTCAGACCCGATCTGATCCTGATGGATATCTACATGCCGGAGTATCATGGTTACGATCTGGCCAAAGTCATCCGCCAGATGGATGCCTATGTCAGCATACCGATCGTTTTCCTCTCCCGCGAGACAGACCTGGACAAACAACTTATGGCCATGCGAACCGGCGGCGACGACTTTCTGACTAAACCGATCTCTCCTGAACGCCTCATCGCCTCGGTGGCTATAAGGGCGGAAAGAATGCGGGTCATTCGAAATTTCATGGAACGAGACAGCCTGACCGACCTGCTGAATCACAGCAAAATCGAGGAACAACTCGAGCGGATGGTCCATTTGGCCGGTCGAGGCGGTCGGCCGTTAACCTGCGCCATGATCGATATCGATAATTTCAAGGCGGTCAACGACACTTTCGGCCACCAGGAAGGGGACCAGGTGCTGGTAATCTTGTCCCGCCTCCTGCAACAGCGACTCCGCATGACCGATATCGCCGGACGCTATGGCGGCGAGGAGTTCCTGGTCATTCTCCCGGATACCGATGGCCCCAATGCCGTCAACGTGCTGAATGAACTGCGCGAATCCTTCGGACAAATCCGTCATGACTCGGAGCACGGAGAGTTCAGAGTCACTTTTTCTTGCGGCGTCGCCACATTTCCGGAATATGCCACGATTTCGGTTTTGATCAATGCGGCGGACAAAGCCCTGTATGAAGCGAAGAAAAACGGCCGGGACCAGGTGATCTTGGCCTCCAGGAAAAAGGGCGAAATGGAAAATCCCAAGCATATTTTAGTCGTCGATGACGACAGCTTTGTGAATGAAATGCTGGCCATGATCCTGACGGAAGACGAATTTTTTGTGACCACCGCCCAAAACGGCCGCGAAGCCTTGGAAAAACTCACCGCCGAACCCAGTATCGGTTTAATGATCACCGATCTGAATATGCCGGAAATGGGCGGACTGGAACTATTGGATCGGGTCCGTTCCTCGGGTTTGACCTTCCCGGTGATCGTCCTCAGCGCAGAAAAAGAATCGGAGACCGCTTCCATGGCCTTGCGCCTCGGCGCTACCGCCATTCTGGAAAAAAACGAAAACATCCAGGAAAACGTGCTTAAGCTCGTCCGGCAGGTTTTGAGTCACACTTGAAGGAGATATATCCCGAAAGGCGCTTTCAAACGCCTTTCGGGATTTCATCTTTTAAAA
>JADFXS010000269.1:3207-4619 GCA_015233515.1 Deltaproteobacteria bacterium
TTTTTCAATTCACCGTTAGCCTGGGTCGGATTGAGACCTTTGTGGCAGGCTTCAATACAATTGAGTATGGTATGGCAGCGCCAGACGCCGTGACGGTCGTTGAGCATCGGCAACCGTTCGTCCGCGCCTTCATCCCGGCTGTCGACGATAAACCGCCAGACGTTGAGCAGGGCGGACGGGCCTAAATACTTGGGATCGGCCCAATAGGACGGGCAGGATGATGAACAGGAACCACAGAGGATGCACTCGTAAAGACCGTCCAGCTTTTTACGGTCTTCCGGGCTTTGGAGCATTTCCGTGTCCGGCATCGGAGTCTTGGTGATCAAAAAAGGCTTACAGACAAAATACTTGTCCAGGAAGTCGGTCATGTCCGCCACCAGGTCCTTGACTAAGGGCAGGGACGGGAGCGGCTGAATGACCACCGGTTTCTTGAGGTCATCGACATGGGTCATGCACCCCAGACGATTGACGCCGTTGATGTTCAAGGCATCGGACCCGCAGACCCCTTCCCGGCAGGAACGGCGGAAAGCCAGGGTTCCGTCCTGTTCCCAGCGAATCTGGTTTAAAGCGTCCAGGACCATCATCCCCGGTCGGCGCATTTCCACTTGGTAGTCCCGAAAATGCGGTTTGTCGCCGGCGGCCGGATCGTAGCGCAGAATGCTGAAGGTTACGGTTTCCATATTAGTACACCCTCTCTTTAGGGGCGATGCTGTCCACGGTCAAGGGCTTCAGGCGCACCGGCTTGTAATCCAGACGAATGCCGCCGTCAGGTTCCAGATAGGCCATGGAATGCTTTAACCAGTTCTCATCGTCCCGTTTGGGGAAATCATCCCGACAGTGACCGCCGCGGCTTTCTTTCCGGGCCAAAGCGCCTTCCACCAAAGCCGAGGCCACTTCCAGCATGTGTCCAAGTTCCAGGGTTTCAATCAACTCCAGGTTGTAAGCCCGTCCTTTATCATCCAGGCCGACCTGCCGGAAACGGGTTCGCAGTTCGACCATTTTGGCTTTCTGTTCGGTCAGGCTTTCCTCGGTGCGAAACACGCCGCAGTTGCGGTCCATGGATTCCTGCAGCTCCAACATGATACCGCCTAGTTTTTCCCGGCCTTTGGAAGCGAAAAGGCTTTCCACCTCGGCCCGGCCCTTCTCGCCGGCATCTGAAGCCAAGGGTACGAAGTCGATACTTCTAGCGTATTCGCGCATTCTCTGGCCGCCGATTTTGCCAAACACCACGATGTCCAGCAGGGAATTGGTCCCCAGGCGATTGGCGCCGTGGACGCTGGCGCAGGCGCATTCCCCCGCGGCGTAGAAGCCGGGAACGACATCTTCGTCCGAGGTCATGGAGCCTCGGCAGACTTCGGCGAAACGGTTGGTCGGTATGCCGTCCATGGAATAGTGGGCCGTGGGGGCCACGG
>JADFXS010000270.1:0-1284 GCA_015233515.1 Deltaproteobacteria bacterium
GAATGAGCTGAGATTTTGACCGCATCATTCCGAAAAACTTTCGAGCATCGCTATATCTCTCCGGTCGACAGCGAGGATAGGAAGCCTGACACGGTTCCATGATTTTAGGAGCAACCGGAAATTATGGAACCCGGGTCGATGATCCGGGAGTATTGATATCGAAAAGCTTTAGTCCTTTTACATTTATGGCATAAAGCCATATTGGATTTCGCCTGGATGATGTCGTCTAATGGTGTGGATAAAAAATTGTCGGCGATAACCGTACTCGGATCGTTATATGTTTCCACACAGCCAAAGGTCTTCAACTCGCTATCTATGTATAGCTCGTTTTCACACCCGCATCTTTTAATGGTGGACGGTTCGGCCTGATCGAAATTCCAGTCCAGATAGATTAATCCTTCCTTGAATTTGTCATTGGCTTTTCTGGATTCTAAATAGTCAATAACGAATTCCAGGGGATAAATCATGCCGACGGAAAGCGACAAATTAAAATTGAGTTCTTGACAAAGTTGTTTGATTTTTGAAACATCGCTTTTATTGTGCCGGTAAAGATGAAAATTGACTTCGACATTCATTTCCGGGAAAAGAGACGACTTGAACCGGCTTAACTGATGCAAGTTTTCAAGAACCAATTTCCAATTGCCGTTTCGATGGATTAAAGGGTAGTTATCTCCATAACCGGACATGGAGATTCTAAACCAGGCCGGCTTGGCGCGAACAATTCTATCAAGGTCGCAGTGCATACTCAAATTGGAGGAAATAGAAGAAGCGATTCCGTTGGAATTCGCGAATTCTATCATTTCCGGCAACTGATTATTGAGAAGAGGGTCTCCCCAGGAGTACAATTGGACATCGGTGATTAAAGGAGATTCCGCAATAATTTTATGGAGAACTTTTTTAAACGTGGCCAAGTTCATCATGGGTTTTTTTATTTTACTTGGATAATTACCCTGGGGACAAGTCAAACAACTTAAATTGCATACGCCGGAAACATCGATATCAAAATCAAATGGCTTGACATTTCGATAAGTTAAGTAGTTCTCATATTCGATTAAACCATTTGCTTCGCACTGTTCGATCATTTCATCCAGCATCCAGACCGATGCCAGAATTACAATTGTATCACCGGATGCGACTTCGGAAAAATACACGGCCGGGGTTATGCAGTCGATATCGTTGACCGCGTGAACCACAGCCGGCACTTGATCGACATAAGCATGAATAGGAATACCGTGTCGTGTCAAGGCCATGCCAAGCGAAACACCGCATCGGCCTTTTCCCCAG
>JADFXS010000270.1:1294-4608 GCA_015233515.1 Deltaproteobacteria bacterium
TTTTTTCCTTTGGGAAATAGCCGCAAGTTCGTCTTTTTGAATATATTTCATGACTCATCTCCGAGTAAAAGCGCTCAAGAGTACAAAAGCTTCTTAGCGTCAGGAATTATCTTTTCCAGCGGAAGCTTGTTCGAACATTTTTCTTTACAGCTCATGCATTCAATGCAATGGTCCAGCCTTAAAAAATCATCCCACTGTTTCCACAGAAAATATTTTTTGGCGTTTTGATCATTCATATATTTGAAATGGTTATATAAAGACAGGCATTCCCCCAGGTTGATCCCCTGAGGGCACGGAGCGCAGTAACCACAAGCCGTGCAATGTTCGTCGGTGATGTTAGTTATGGAATTTACTTCTTCGAGGATATCTTCCGCGGTCTCCTGATTTTGCTCCCGGGCGTTTAATACGGAAACCGCGTAATCGACTTCTTCCGGTCGATTAAAACCAATCAATGCGGTTACATTCTCCAATTTGAGCAGGTAATTCAAGGCCAGTTCCCGTAACCGATCGTTGGCCGCCAAAAATCCACCGGCAAAGGGGTTCATGGCTAATACTCGAATATCTTTGTCTTTGCAATACTCAACCACGGCCAGGCGCGTCCGGTTGATGACATTTAAAGGAATCGTGACAAAGGAAAAAATGCCGGTTTTGAGAAACTGTATAATGGTGTCGGCATCTCCGTGAGAAGTTATGCCCAGCCATCGCCATTTATCTTTTTGGCGTATCACGCCTTCAAACCAACCCCCGGGAGACATGGCTGTTCTGAAAATATCGGCGTCATGAACACACCACATGTGATAGGCATCAAGCTTATCCTGCTTCAGCCTTTTCAAGGATTGTTCAATGCATCTCCGGGATTTGTCCGCCGTGTCGATACCTTTGCCTTTCCGAAAGTAGTCGGCGCCTTTTTCATGTTTCCCGTATATATAGGGAGAAGATTTTGAGGTCAGAATCAAACGCTCCCGATAACCCGGCTTGGAAATTGCTTCGCCGATCCAGCTCTCGGAATTATCAATGTCATCAGCCAGGCGATATTCAGGAGCGGTGTCTATATAGTTAATGCCGTGATCAATGGCTGTCCGAATAATTTTGACCGCGTCTTCTCGACTTTTGAACCTCATTCCTCCGATTCCGATTCGGCCTATATTTTTGAAATCAACCATTATTATTAAAACCCTTTCGAATCGTCACATGACTTATATAGTTGATTTGGTAACAGCACCTCGGGGTCGGTTCAAATTGCTCCAACTTGCTTCCCAACAAAGCGTAGGTGGTCATTTCGATGAGCGGCGCAAGTCGCGAAAAGAAATCTCTAAGGCCCAAAGACCTTCCTTGAAAACAACGGAGATTTCTCCCTTCGGTCGAAATGACGGAAAGCAGACGTTTCTTGACGTTATAAACCAGCCCTCAGCACCGGTCGGGCGCTTCTAAGAATTCGTATCTGGTCAAATCAACAGCCCCCAGGCAGCTAGTTATTACGCCAGCCGGTGCTTTTTTTTCAAGACCATGGAAAGCCCGCGGCTTTTCTGGTTTTGAAGATCAAGGCAAGAAGCTACAGGAAATACTCTCGCCGGCATGTTCAGGCAACTCGTTTTAAATAACCTGAACAAACCACCGTGATGAGCAATTTTTCTTCAATTTCCCGATCGGGAACGAAATTGGGTTGTTCATCTAAAAATTGTCGGGTGGCTTGGACCGGATTGTTTCCACGTCCCCAAGGGCGGTTAGTGCAGGTATTTTCCGGCATCTCCTCGATGATACCGTCAAAGACCACTAAATAGCTCCCCACTCCGACCAGGGGCGCATACAACCTGAGCTCCTGGAGGACATGGTCGGAGGTGTGGTTCGAATCCAGGCAGACCAAGACCTGCCGACAATCCTTGACCAGAGCCTTGACCTGGTCAACCACTTTTTCATCCGTACTAGACCCTTCGATCAGGACGATACGCTTGAACATGGGATGGCGTTCTATTTCCACGCGGTTATGAGCGCGAATATCCACATCGATACCGACGACCATCCCCGGACCGCCGAGCAATTCCAACATGGATGCATGAAAAATCAAGGATCCGCCATGAGCTATACCGGTCTCTACGATCGCATCCGGCCTTACTCGCCAGATAATCTCCTGCATGGCCATAAGGTCCTGGGGGTATTGGATGACCGGACGTCCCATCCAGGAAAAATTGTAGCTATACTTAGTTCGCAGGGATTCCTGTAAAAATTTCCGACCGGCGTCCTGCAAGGGAGCATCGTGTTTATAAAGAGCAATGCGTTCTTCCCGCTCTTTTTCAAACTCTTTGATAGGATTCATGTTTTTTCCTTAGCTGAAATATTAACTCGCCGGGCCGCGTCGTATCAGGCCAGAACCACGACCTCTCCCCGGAAATTTATCTGGTGTAAATAATCAAACATGGCGTCCTTATGGAGCGCTGAAGTAATGGCTATGATCGTGTCCGGGCTAGCGTGGCTTAAGGCATCCAGTCCTTGGATGGATAAGCCGTTGACGGTTTTGCCCTGTTTGCCCGGGTTTTTGTCGACCAACCCCTGCAAGTTACAATTATTCAATCCGGCGAGGGTAGAAAAGGCAAAGAATTCAAGGCCGATGCCCCAAACATATACCGGCCGTCCGGTTTGGGCCATGGCCTTGATTTGCCGGCGCCGCGTAATCAGACGCTGATTTTCCGCTGACAAATACTCTTGGACAGCCTCGCGCAAAGCATTATGAAATTCACACGGTTTCCGGAAGTCAGCAAAGCCGTTTTTGCGACCGGCCCAATATATGAGTTGATTTTCCACGCCCGGGGCGATAGGCATCGGCATGTCGCCTTGGGCAATCACGGAAAACCCGCTGTTTTTAAGCAAATAGTCCAAGTGGACGGCATCGAAATGATTTATATGCTCCCGGAGTCCAAACCAATAAAAATCCGAAACAGGATAACGGCCGTACTGGAGAGCGTCAGGAAGCTCCACATAAAGAAGCCCATCATCCTTGAGGACCTTTTCAGCCTGGCCTAGCGCGGCATAGAGATCATAGATATGTTCCAGGACATGGCTATAGATAATAACCTCCGCTTGCCGGCCGGCAAGGGGCAGTTCATGAACCAAGCCTACGGATGCCGGTATTCCCAATTCATTTTGAATATAGTCCACACAGGACGGGTTGATATCCACACCATGGAGGTTGGTATAGCCATTGGTTTTCAGAAAGGACAGGAAACCGCCTTTGGCGCAACCCACATCCACGATCTTGGCATCCTTGGAAGTTAGAAAAGGAGCGATATTGGCTAAGGTCCGGGCGTAGCGCTCCAGGT
>JADFXS010000271.1:0-613 GCA_015233515.1 Deltaproteobacteria bacterium
TTTCCATCGGGGAGTTCTATTTTAAAAGTGAAAAATACCAAGCCGCTCTAGGCCGTTTCGTAAGCTTGATTAAAAACTATCCCGACACGGGGTACCATACCCGGGCTCTGGAATATATCAAGAACTGCCAGGAACGACTCGCCCAAAAATAACTGGTTCCAGATTCGGTCGTAAAAAGACGATTTGCCCCGGGCCGCGTTCTCGCGCGACCCGACCCTAGTCCTGTCTCTCAATTCTGCTGATAATCTTCGCCCTTCTTCAAAGCCTCAAAAGCTTTCCGCAGCTCCATGCCGATATACAGGGCATGATCGATATCGGAAATGACCTGGTCCACGGCCAGAGCCCTTCTCAGCTCCTTGGGGTCGTGACCGCGATATTCATTTAATTCGTGGCCTTTATACAGGTGAGTGACGACTACTTCCGAACCTTCCACTCTAATCTGCACATAACCGTGGGGATCGTAATCCTCGCAAGCCAGATCGGGGTCGTAGTGCGGGCCCTTGGCCGCGATCTTTTCCGCCACGTGTTTCATCTCTTCCCGGCAATCCGGGTCCAGGCGGATGGAATGGGAAAAAACCGTAATCCCCCCGGACGCCAAACCGGATGCTTCCGC
>JADFXS010000271.1:644-4576 GCA_015233515.1 Deltaproteobacteria bacterium
GTCTTTACGGCTTGAACTACATCCTCTTGAATGGCCATCAGTCCATAAAAGTTTTCCAGCCAAGCATCGGCGATGTTGTGGGAGCGGAAAGTGGCGGTCAGATTAAGTCGCGAATCTTGAAGGCGGAAGAACAAGGAGACCAAACAGGGCATGCTGCTTTTTCGGCCGCGGGCGGAAGGGACTCCGTCCGTTTGGTTGTCCCAAAGCGTGATATAGCTCCGGCGATTATCTTGCCCTTCGGTCAGACCGGCCAGGTTTTCCACGACTTTATCCAGGCAGTCCAGCCCGAAATAACTCCGGATGCGCGCCCCGTAATTATAATCGAATTCTCCGGGGTCCGGACTCAGGATCGCTTTTTGATAAGCCCGGAAGGATTCCGGATTAAATCCCAAGTGACTGATTTCCGCGGCATCGAAAACCGGCTGCTCCACCACGACCTTGACGTTCTGCAGTTCCCGCCGTTCCTTGCCTTGAAGTTTGACATCACGGCCGAAACGCATGGTCCGATGGACCAGCAGCGGCCAGGCGATCGTGGGGGTCCGCGCGATGATGGAATGTTCCCGGACATTGCCGGGCATGGACGCCAGCCTGGTCCTAGGGACAGGAATTTCGATTCTATTTGTGTTCAAGAGCCGCGGTTGAAATGCATCTATGACGGCGGCGGCCGACTTTGCCGCGGTTTCGTCCAGGCCCGGCACTTTGAATATTTTAGGTTTGCCGGGAAAAAGGTCCGGAGTGACCAGATTGTCCAGGATAAGTTTGGTTCCTTTTAAACGAGCCGGTCCGGGAGATTTATGACCCTCCGGCACTTCATACTCGATGATGGTCTCCACATCCTCCAGGCCGTCGTTAAAAAATTTATCCAAATACTCCGCCGATCCGCTGCCCAGGTCCTTGCCGAAGATGATCAAGGCTTCTATTTGCGGGTTATAAAGGAGGTTGCGCAGTAAGTAGCGGAAGCCTCGGCCTCGCAGCCAGCCCATGACGGCGATTTTGGAAGTTTCCGGGTTTAAATCGACACCAGCGGTCGCCAGACGGCGATGGATATATTCCGGCGGGGTCCACAGGGTGACGATTCCCAGGCAACCATGGGGATTGATGGTGAGCAATTTGTCGCCGTAATACAGGGGAATAAATTCCATGGGTCACGTTTCGCTTTTCTGCGTCAGGCGTCGGCGGTGGCCGTCCGGACCCTTTTGGGAGAGTCGGCGGCGGGAAGGGGGGTATTCCAATATCTCCTGAAAAAAGTCCCGGCCGATCAAAATTTGTTCCCTGGTTTTAATGCCGCAGTAGGAATAAAGCCGATCCCACAAATCGTCCCGTTTATCCTGGGATTCATAAGGCAATTCGTAGTAAATATCCAGAATGTTGGCTCGAGCCAATATTTTTATGCACATGGGACATGGTTCCAAGGTGGTATACACCGCGCCGCCGGAAACGCTGGTCCCCTGTCGGGCGGCATTGGCCAGGGCGTTCCATTCGGCATGGCCGGCCGGACACCACATCATTTTTTCCTTGGAAGAGACTTCATTGGCGTCATAGTAGCAATAGTCTTCGCCGCAGTCCGAGCAGTGCGGAGCGCCGGACATGGCGCCATTGTAGCCGGTGCTGAGCACTTGGTGATCTCGAACGATCACCGCGCCGGTCTTTCGGGAATTGCAGGTGCTTCTGGAAGCGACCAGTTTGGCCAGCGCCATGAAATATTCGTGCCATCCGGGGCGTGAGGTCATTTTCGAGCCTCCTTTTGGCCATGTCCACGGGGACCGCCGACATTCTTGAAGGCGGAATTGAAATCGCGGTAGTAGTCTCTATAGTTATCGAACCGATGCCATTTTTTCAAAAATTCACCTTCCGGCGGGATGTGATCCGGGTCTTCGAATTTGACGATCCCGGTCCAGTCGGGGTTGCGATTGGGATAGGCGTAGTAAGGATATTCCTTGGGCAGGCCTCGAACGTACACCACTTGGGGAATGACCCACTCCGACCAGGCATTGTAAACACGGTGCAATCCGTCGCAGATGATTCGGGCGATTCGGCCGTTTCTTTCGATGGATTCCTCGACGATGGGCGGGAGCAGGTCCACGGGTTCGTCGTAGCCTTCGAGTTTCAAACGGACAAAACCGTTCAGCTCGTATATATCCAGGCCGTGAACGGCCAGGGCCGTTTTTAATTGTCTGATCTTTTTCAGCTGGTTGATCAACACGTAAGTTTGCGGCGGATGCAGGTCTTCACAAGCGATTTTTTCCAGGGAGATAAACGCCTGCTGGTAAGGGTGGATGTGCTGGAACCGCCCTTTGAACATACAAACCTGCTTTAAGTGGCCGATGAGTTCTTCCGGCCCGAAATGCTCCAAATTTTCTATAACAATCCGTTCGGGAGCCGATTGATTAGGCACTAGCCATGACCTCCAAAATATCGACGATCCGGGATATGGCCCGGATTATTTTCAGGTTGAAACCTGATATAATGTTATAGATCATGGCGCAAAAAAAGTCATCTGATCGGTTGGTGGGCGGCGGAAAATTACCGCCTGGGGGAAGGAAATATGTTATGTTTCACCCCGTTTTTGTGATTACGCTTCAGGAGGCCAGGAAGGTTGATCCCTCAAATTTTTCGGGAATACGATATTCGCGGCGTAGTCGGCCGTGACTTTGATATTGATGATGCGCGGGCATTGGGACATGGTTACGGCACGTACCTGCAACACCACGGTGGAAAGACCGCGGCCGTGGGCCGGGATTGTCGATTGACCTCTTCGGATATCAGTGACGCCTTGATCCGCGGTATGATGGAATCCGGTTTACAAGTGGTGGACGTGGGCCTTTGCCCGACGCCGGTGCTCTATTTCGCGATCCGCCACCTGAAGACCGACGGGGGGGTGATGATCACCGCCAGCCACAACCCGCCGGAATATAACGGCTTCAAGGTCTGTGTCGGCCTGGATACCATCTTTGGCGCCGATATTCAGGATTTGCGCCTGTTGATCGAAAGCCGCCGTTTCCTCCACGGTCAAGGAACCTGTAAAAACTACGATATCCTGACGCCCTATATCGAATATTTGGCCGCCAATCTCAAGCTGGACCGTCCGGTTCGTCTGGCGGTGGACGCCGGCAACGGCGTCGGCGGCATCGCGGCCGGTCCGATTCTAAAAAAGCTCGGTTGCGACCCGGTGGAACTTTTTTTCGATCCGGACGGCCACTTTCCTAACCACCCGCCGGACCCGACTATTCCGGCCAATATGATTACCCTGGCGGAAAGAGTGGTGAAAGACGGCCTGGAATTAGGCATTGGCTTTGACGGCGACGCCGACCGCATCGGCATAGTGGACGAAAAGGGCGACATCATCTATGGAGATATGTTGATGCTGCTCTTTGCCCGCGATATCCTGCCGGAAAACCAGGGCGCTAAATTTATCGCCGATATCAAATGCTCCCAGAATCTGTTTAACGACATAACCGCCCGCGGCGGTCAGGCCATCATGTGGCGGACCGGACATTCCCTGGCCAAAAACAAGCTGAAGGAAGAAAAAGCTTTGCTGGCCGGAGAGATGAGCGGGCATATCTTTTTCGCTCATCGGTATTTCGGCTTTGACGACGCTATTTACGCCGCCGGCCGTTTATTGGAAATAGTGGCCCGCCGGCCCGAGCCGGTTTCCAGGTACCTGGCTGATCTGCCGCCCATGGTTAGTACCCCGGAAATTCGCGTGGATTGCCCGGAAGACCGAAAATTTCAATTGGTGGACCTGGTCAAGGCCGAACTCAAAACCCGTTTTGAAATCATAGATATTGACGGCGTACGGGTGGTTTTTCCCGATGGCTGGGGACTGCTGCGAGCTTCCAATACCGGCCCCATGGTGGTCCTGAGGTTTGAAGCCCGGAGTCAGGAGCGACTCCTGGAAATCCGCAAGCTTATGGAAGAAACCATCGAACGGG
>JADFXS010000272.1:0-416 GCA_015233515.1 Deltaproteobacteria bacterium
CGAGACGATCGAGGTAAAATCACCGACACAGTAAAAAGTTCTTCAACTCGAACAAGCTCTTCCGGCGAAGCACAAAAAGCCAAATTCGCCGAAGAGCGACATTCGGCTATCCAATATATTGATTTTGCAAGTGATAAATACGGCGACTTTTAATTGTCATGCTGTAGCGTTAACAGGAGAAATAGTTTGAATATCCCGAAAAAAATTTCCGACCTTATCAAGGGTGCGTTATTCATTTTGTTGCTGGTTATAGTGAATTCTCTTGCCGTCCAAGCCTTGGCCGCGGATGTCGTTACGCTGAAGGTTTATGAAGGATACAGGTTTTCGGACCGGGCCGTCACTAAAAGCGGAGACAAGGGTTCTGACATCTCTTTTTTCGTGAACACGGGACGCGGGAATGCCAATTCGTTTGCGTT
>JADFXS010000272.1:441-2145 GCA_015233515.1 Deltaproteobacteria bacterium
TGCGTTAGCCACGCTGGGGGCCAAAAAAATCAAGGAATTCGGCCAAGAGAAACCGGACATCAAGGCGCTCTCCCTTCAAAAAGTGGATGCATGGCAATCTTATGCCAACGCTCCGGCTCCGGGCTACTATGTTGTTCAAGGCATGGATGGAAGGAGCCTCTACCTTATCAAGGTTATTTCCTTCAAAAATCAGGGAAAAGCCGCATCGTATTGGGAGTTGACCTTTTCCTGGGAAAAGATCTAGACCAGGGTGAACCAGACTCAGGGCAAGAGCTCGATAATGTATAACAAACCAATCAAACCGCGCACGCTGAAGTGCGCCGATTGTTGCGAACAAAGGCGCTGGTGCCAGAGGGTTTCATGAATATCGACATGCGCACTCTGGCCATTGTCCTGAGTATTACCAGTGCCCTGCAGGCCATTGCCATCTTTTTTCAGTATTTGACGAATAAAACCTATCGAGGAATTGGATGGTGGTTGCTATGGAGTGCTTTGACGGCAATTGGGTTTGTATTCATGCTCCTGCGGGATGTTGTACCCTTAGCGATGATCCCGATCTCGATCACTCTTACAAACATCCTGCTCTTGGCTGGGCAAATTTTCCTTTATATCGGCATCATGCGCTTCCTCGACAAGCAAGAGCCTCGCGGAATCGTCATTTCCATCTTTGTTGTTTTCATCCTATCCACTTTTTATTTCATTTTTGTAAACAAGGATGATAACGCCAGGATCTTGGTTTTATACACTACCGGGGGAATCTTCTCGTTTCTGGCCGCGCAGGCTCTCCTCGATCATACAACTCGCTCCATCACCGCTTCCGCGCGCTTTCTCGCCGTGGTCTTGCTTACCAGCGGCTGTTATTTTGTTTTCCGCGCGCTAGCGGCGCTCACGATTGTTCCTTTTGACCAGGTGTTTACCCCGACCGTGATGCAAACAGCCACATTTCTGGTCACACTCACCATAAGTTATCTTTCGGCGTTTGCTTTGATTATCATGGTCAACCAGCGATCAAACGCGGAAATGAGCGAAGCCAAAGGTCGCTTTGAGCTGATTTTCAACACGAGTCCCGATGCGGTTTTGATCACAAGATTGCACGACGGCCATTTTGTGGCCGTCAATGATAAATTTACAGCGCTGACCCAGTTCACCCGCGCCGAAGTGATCGGGAAGTCAAGCCTGGATATCAATATCTGGCATAATCCGGAGGATCGTCAAAAAGTTGTCGCGGCGGTGAACGAAAAAGGCTTTTGCGAAAACCAGGAAGCCGTTTTCCAACGCAAGGACGGCAGCCGGCTCAGCGGCATGGTGTCCGCCAAGATCATTACCCTGCAAGGCGGCCTGCCTCATATTATCAGTGTCACCCGAGACATCACCGACCGCAAACAGGCGGAAGAGGCTCTGCGAAAGAGCGAAGAAAAATTCCGGCTGCTAGTCGAAAACAGTCATGACATTATCTATTCGCTCACCGCGGATGGAAAGTTTATTTTCGTTTCACCCGCTTGGACAACGTTATTGGGGCACCCGGTAAGTCAGGTGATCGGAAAATCCTTCCAGCCGTTCGTCCATCCGGATGATATTCCCGGGTGCATGGTATTCCTTCAGTCCGTGATCGAGATAGGAAAACGGCAAGAAGGCGTCGAGTACCGCGTACGACACACCGACGGGACATGGTATTGGCACACCTCGAGCGGCGTGCCTTTAAAG
>JADFXS010000272.1:2258-4575 GCA_015233515.1 Deltaproteobacteria bacterium
AACGCGAGCGATGTGATCTGGACGATGAAGATGGACGGCAAATTCACCTACGTCAGCCCGTCAGTCTTCCAAATGCGCGGATTCACACCCGAAGAAGCGATTCAGCAACCATTGGAGCAAGCTATTTGCCCCGGCTCACTCGCCGCCGTGCAAGAAGTATTAAGCAATGCCTTGGCGGAAATCGAAGCAGTGCACCCGCGCCCGACCAAATATTTTGAGATCGAACAACCGTGCCGGGACGGCGCGACGGTATGGACCGAAGCCACGGCCCGGTTGGTGTATGACGAAGCCGGACAACCGCTTGAACTGGTCGGCGTGTCGCGGAATATTACCGATCGTAAGCGCCTCCAAAAAAAGTTGCAGCAACAGGCCACCACCGACGAGCTCACCGGTATATCCAACCGACATCATTTTCTGGAACTAGCCCACAGCGAATTGAAACGCGCCATTCGCCTCAAGCACCCGCTGGCGATTGTGTTGCTGGACATTGATCATTTTAAACAAATCAACGATACTTACGGACATGCGACGGGAGATCGGGTGTTGGTGGCTTTTACGAAAGTCTGCTTAAAAAAAATCCGGGAAATAGACGTGTTCGCGAGGTTCGGCGGCGATGAGTTTGTGCTGCTCCTGCCCGAGACGAACAATACTCATGCCTATGACGCCATGGAACGTGTCCGTTTAGGTTTGACGGCGCAGCCGATTGACTTTGACGGCCGGCCGGTTTCGATCACCATCAGTGCGGGCGTCTCCGGTTTAAAAAGTGATCAGGAAACATTTGACGCACTCCTGAGTCGCGCCGATCAGGCCCTGTACCGCGCCAAGGAAGGGGGCCGAAATCGCGTCATGGTTGAACATGCCGACGAGTGCCAACCCCTAGGCTTGCTACGGGGTTAGCGAGCAAGAAACCAAATCGTTTCCGTTCCTTACGTGTCGAAGATTCCTCGCGGCTTGCCGTGAAGAGATTCAACACGCATGGGAGTGACATCATATGCCGGCAAAGCGTTTATGGGAAATAAGCAGAGGAATAACGCCGCGAGCCTCCGACGAACCACCATAACGCCATTAAAAAATTGGAAAAACCACGCCACACGCCAAGATATCTGGCACGACCCTTGCTCTAGAAAAAATATCGGGTCGATGCAACACTTTGCATGAACTCCACACTTTCACTGGTATAGTTACATCTTTCAGGATTATAATATGATCAGGTGCAACCAAACCGGATCATAATTAAAAAGTTAGAAGGGAGAGTCATGGCTAAAGCAGGCGCTCATTCGGATGAAGCCCCGAAAAAAGGCGGCAAAAAAAAGCTGATCATTATCGTGTTAGCGCTAGTTGTAGTATTAGCCGTAGCCGCCGGAGCTTTACGTTTCCTGGCGCCGGGGCTTGTTCCGGGCCTGGGGAAAAAACCGTCGGCCGACGCTGGAACTGAAGGAGATGCCGCCGGAGGCGAATCAGGTGAGCATGCCACGGCAGAGCCCACCCCGCCCAAGTCGGAAGACTCCCATGGTGGAGGCGGGGGCGGCGGCGCCAAGGGAGGCGGCTCCATGTACCCCATGAAGTCGTTCATCGTGAATCTGGCTGATCCTAATGGCAAACGCTTCCTCAAGCTGACCCTGACCTTGGAAATGGACCGACCTACCCTACTGCCGGCGGTGGAAGAAAAACTGCCTCAGATCACCGATGCTATCATCGTGCTTTTATCCAGTATGACCTTTGAAGATATCAGTACGGTGGAAGGCAAGACCAAGCTACGGTCTCAGATAGTCAACCGCTGCAACACTTTTTTGACCAGCGGCAAGATTAAAAACGTGTATTTCAGTGAATTTATAGTCCAGTAAGGGTTTTTCCGTGAGCAAGATACTAACCCAGGACGAGGTGGATGCCCTGCTCAAGGGCATGTCCGGCGGAGAAATAGAGACCGAATCGGATACGGTCGAGGATGACTCCGGAGTCACGGTCTACGACCTGACCAACCAGGACCGGATCATCCGCGGCCGGATGCCGACCCTGGAAATCATCAATGATCGCTTCGCCCGTCTGTTGCGAACCACCTTATCCAGCGCCTTACGTAAGGTGATCGACGTCTCGGCCTTTTCCCTGGATATGATCAAATTCGGGGAATTCATGCGGGCCTTGCCCGTGCCAACCAGTTTGCATATTTTCAAAGTCGATCCCTTGCGCGGCCATGGGATCATGGTCATCGAATCCAAGCTGGTCTTCAACTTAGTGGACAATTTTTTTGGAGGATCCGGCAAGGCTCACGTAAAAATCGAAGGTCGAGACTTCACCGCCATTGAGAACCGCTTGATCA
>JADFXS010000273.1 GCA_015233515.1 Deltaproteobacteria bacterium
GCAACAAATGATCTTTTTCGGTTCAATGGCCTTGTTGCGAGTGCAACATTCTTCGTACAAAAATCCGAGAAGCTCCTCCAACGCCTGCGTATCGGCTGAATACCAAAGGAAAGTGCTTTCCCGCCGTACGTTGATCAAGCCTTCGATTTTAAGTTTTTCCAGATGATGGGACAGAGTCGAACCTGGAATATCCAGTTCGTTTCGAATTTCGCCGACCGTCAGTCCTTGCGGATGCGCCGAAAGCAGCAACCTCATGATCCGTAACCGGGGTTCGGTTCCCATGGCCGTGAGCATGTCGGCATAACGCGCGATGTTCTCGATGTTTTCCTTCTTGGTCATCATACCTCCTTGCGTCCATCTGTATTTCTAAGATAATAGAAATACAGAAATAGTCAAGGGCAAATTTTTAATTCACGGCAATTATTTTAGGAATTAGGATTTGATCGCTTAACCCATCGCCTGGTTAAGGAAGCGCGACCTGCCCACGGCAAGCGCACCTTGCCGCAAAAATTTATAGCAATGCTCGAAAGTTCCAGCTAGCTCCCAAGCCCCAGTTTGGGAGCCAGGAGAAGCCGGGAAGCTGCATCTTCCATCAAAAGTGGTTCCCAAGCTGGAGCTTGGGAATACCTCAGTCTGTCATTTCGACCGCAGGGAGAAATCTCATTGCCATTTAGTAGTGTTGGAGATTTATCGTCGCGGCCCGTGGCCGCTCCTCAGAAATGACAATGACACTTCAAAACGAAGAAATTTTCGAGAACCATTATATATGCCTTGATGCTCGAAACCAACAAATTACAGTCGCGGGGCCTCTGACCGAGTCAGGTCTCGTTTGGCTCTTGCCGGGAGTCGACCGGCAGGCGTGGCGGTTTATAAAATAAAAGCGAGGACGCGGCGGCTAAAGCCAAAACTCCCGTGGCCACCACGCTGTGGGAAAACGACCAGGTTTGACTCAGGAACCCAATGGCGGTCGGTATGGCCCCGCCCCCGATCAGCACTCCCTGAGCCACGATTAAAGCCACAATTAAATTTCGTTCCTCGGGTCGGCCCAAATGAGCCATGGCCGCGTAGGCTATCGGGAAAAAGCAGGAGGCCATGGCCGTCTGGAGGAAGATGCTGATCATCAACAACCGGTCGCTAAGCAACCCCACGGAAACGATCATGATACCGTTGAGCAGCAGGCAACCCATCATGCTCCGCGCGAGGCCGGCCCGATCAGCCAGCCAACCTCCAAGTAAAACCGATATAATACTTGGGATTCTCGACAAGGCCACTACGGTGTTGGCCCATGGGCGGGCCCAGTCGTGGGCCGTCACCAGAAACAGAGGCATCATGCTGTACAAGCCCATGGACCCGCCTGTCGCCAGGCTGAAAACTATCACCATATGCCAGAAGGCCGGTCGGCGGCAAATGCGACCGATGCTGGCCGGCATGGGCGCCTGTCCGAAAATAAGCTCTTTTGGTCCGAAGAAAAGATAGGTCAAGCCTGCAGTTATCAACAGGACACCGAAAAGAGCCAGCCCGCTCCCCCAAGACAACCAGGAAACAAAAGCTTCGGCCAGAAAGGGGGCCAAAACCATGCCCAGGTTGGTCCCGGTTTCATGGAGGCCCAGGGATCGGCCCCAGTGATGCTGGGGAATCAAATTGGTGATGGTGGCGACCCCGGAAGGAAAATAAAGACCGGCGGTGAGGCCCAGAAGAAAAAAGGCTCCGAACAGAGTGATCAGCGAATGTCCCAGGCCGGCCAGGAGCAGAGCGGAACCGCCCAACAGGGCCGCAAAGATAATACACCGGCGATGTCCCAGGCGAGAGGCCACGAAACCGGAACCGATCATGGTGAAAAAATAACCAATGGAAGTCATCAGGAAGAGGGATCCGGCCTGCCCGTGATTCATGCCCAAGTCCTGTTCCATGGCCGGCAGCAGCGGAGAAAGAATCATCCGCCCGGTAAAATTAAGGGAATATATCGAGGTCAATAGAAAAAGCAGCCGGAGGTGAGCCGGCCGAGTCGTTTGTTTTTCCATTTTCGATCCGCCGCCGTATTGATTTGTTCTAGTCATTATTCCGGCGCAAACTGGCTATATCACAACGGAACGGTTTTGTTATCCCCAAATATTGGGAACGTGTTTCCGCCCTGGTCATTTCTACCAAAGATATGATTCCGAGGTCCTTGGGGTGGGGTACTTCCATAAAAACGCGGAACCTTAACGATCGTTTTCCATCGCCTCTTTCAAGCGTTCAAACTGAGTTTCCAATTCGGCCATACCAGCCTTAACGACCTTCAAATTTCCATCCCGGGCGGCTTTTTTAATTTTGAAGGCCACGGCTCGCAATCGTTCTCCGCCGACTATGGCCGATGAGCCCTTGATGGCGTGGGCCTGCAACTCGGAATTGAGAAGGTCTCCACCCTCTAAAAACGCTTTTAACGCCTTGATCCGCGTCGGAATCTCGGTCAAAAAACATCCCAGGATCATTTTTTTCGTATTTTCATCATCTACAAGGTGCTCCAACAACCTCTTCTTGTTCCAGATTCGCGGTTCAGCCATCAGAGACTCCTCTGCTTTCTCCAGTTCATGTTTCTCATTCGTCCACTCACTGGCTATGGAATCCTTGGTCAACCACTTTTTCAGCGTTTCCGCCAGGCACTGCATCGTCACCGGCTTGGGGACATGATCATTCATGCCGGATTCCAGACATTTCTCGCGGTCGCTCTGCTCGGCGTAGGCGGTCATGGCGATAATGGGGATATCATGATTACGGACCGGCGATTGTGGATCGCGAATACGACGGGTGACTTCCAGCCCATCCATCACCGGCATCCGCGCGTCCATCAGCACTAGATCATAGGGAATGGATTCCAGGGCGGCGAGTGCTTCGGCGCCATTGGCCACGACATCGACACTAAGGCCGAACTTCCTGAGGATACCCAGGGTCACCTGCTTATGGGTGGCATTATCCTCAGTCAGCAGAATGCGGGCCTTGCGCCCGGTGAACAGTTTCAGCAAATCTCGCACCGAGTGTCGCGTCACGATAGGTCGAGGTGACGATTGGCCCTTATCCGCCATATCGACACAAGCAGGCGTACTCCGGTCAGCCAGCACCAGCGACAGTGCTTTCTTCAACTCGTGGTCGCTCGTCGGCTTGGTCAGATAGGCCGCAAAACCTATCTTCTCGAAGCGGCGGGCGTCACCCCGCATACCCGCGGAAGTCAGTAACACCATGCGGGTCGCCGCCAGACTTTGGTCGGCCTTGATGGCCAGTCCCAGCGTTTCACCGTCCATGCCGGGCATCCAGGTATCGATCATGGCAAGGCGAAAAGGATCACCCTCATATACCGCCCACCGCAGGGACTGGAGCGCCGTAGCTCCGTCCTTGACTGCTTTCGGCCGCATCCCCCACGAGGTCAGTCGCGCGATTAAAATTTCACGGCTTCTGTCATTGTCGTCCACGATCAAAACCCTGACGTTATGCAAGTTCGCCGATGAAGATGCATCGGCTTTCTCCCTGCCGGGCTGTTTGCCCAACCATGCGGTGAACCAGATATCCGAGCCCTGGTCATCTTCGCTGTTCAGCCCGATTTCACCACCCATCATTTCAACCAACTGCTTGGAAATGGCCAGTCCTAGACCGGTTCCGCCATAATTTCGCTTGGCCGAAGCGTCCAACTGGGAGAACTTGTCAAAGAGCAAGCCCATTTTGCTCCAGGGAATACTAATGCCCGTATCGCGAACGGAAAAACGCAGCAGAACTTTTCCGCCGGTTTCGGCTTCCGTTTTGACGCGGATGGTGACTTCACCCTTGAAGGTGAACTTAATGGCATTGCCCACCAGGTTAATGAGGATCTGGCGCAAACGGCCCGGATCGCCGCGCAGGAGCACCGGGATTGGGGACTCCACGCGGCAGAGCAGCTCAAGCCCTTTTTCATGGGCTCGCAAGGCCAGGAGGGCGATGAAATCGTCCAGCAGGCTCTGGAGATTAAAATCCAGTATTTCCAGGTCCAGCTTTCCGGCTTCGATTTTGGAGAAATCGAGGATGTCGTTGATGAGCCCCAGGAGCGATTCACCGCTGGAGCGAACTATCTCGGCGTAACGTCTCTGATCATCGGTCAGGTCCGCGTCGAGCAAAAGGCTGGTCATACCGATGATCCCGTTCATGGCGGTCCGAATTTCATGGCTCATATCGGCCAGGAACTCGCTCGCAATGTTTCGGTATCTTTCCTCGTTTTCACTCAATTCACGGGTTCGCGTTTCCAGCAAGTGTTCCACCCGCAGCAAAGCGTGTTCCCGGAGAGCGCGGCGGCAAAGCTCAAGAAGATATTCCGGCTGGAAAGGTTTGCGCAAGTAGGCAGCCGCGCCGCTTTTCATCCAGTTCAGGGCCAATTCCGGGCTTGGGTCGGTGGTCATCATCAAACAGACACAATCCGGTTGTGCGGTCCGGAACGCTTCCAGCAAGGAATCACCCTTCTTGTCAGGCAGGTGATAATCCAGGACCGCCACATGGTAGGTGGTTTTGGCAAAAGCTTTGGCGGCCGTTCGAGCCGTGAGAAACGTATCCGCTTGATAGCCGTTGACTT
>JADFXS010000274.1:0-1996 GCA_015233515.1 Deltaproteobacteria bacterium
CCACTATCAAGCTGAAAGGTCGACTTTACCTTAAAAAGCGGGAATTGCATGCTCTGTTGGCCGCACCACAGGTAGATGAAGCCAAAGCTAATGCCTTGCACACGGAAATTACCAAACTTCACGACGAATTGGCTCAAAAACGCTTTGCGGCCATGCTGGATTTCAAGAAAAAGAACCCCGACTGGCAACCCCGCCTTGGTCATGGCGGTCTCATGGGCGGTTCCATGGGAGGCGGCGGCATGGGTATGGGTTGCCGTTAATATAAATCACATATCTCCCCAGGTTTAGAGCGCATGTCCTAAACCCCAAAACTACCCCTAACCCCTAACCCTAAGTCCTGAGTATTCAGCCACTAATGCTCAGGACTTAGAAATCAGCTTCAACCCTTTGTCCCGTCGATGACCTTGCCGAACTCCCTGCTCCAGGGCGCGAAAAAGAGTCGGAATGAGGTCCCTGGCGGAGTCGATTTCGATCAGAAACATTTTCTCTCCGACAACATCCAAGTTCTCCTGATATTTAATATTTCTTGTTTAAGGGAGGAAAGAAGGTGGGGTTCCTTAGCCATAGTTCCCCAACGCGTCCGAGGATACTCTTTCTGCTGGAAAGCGCCCACACCGCCAGCGGTCGCTTGCGAGTTCTTAATTTCCTGCCGTTTATCGACCAGGAACGATACCAAATCGAGATCAGATACATTCCCAACAGCATCTTCTCTCACGCGGCCCTTTTCCAGGCCGCGGCCAGGGCCGATGTGGTTTTTCTCCATAAAAAACTCTTCCGACCCTGGGAAATCCCCTTTTTCAACGAACGCGGCGTCCTGGTTTATGATTTCGATGACATGGTCATGCTACCCGGGCGGGAAAAATATCAAACCATCCGTGGTAAAGATTCCAATCGCCCGCAACGATTCCAAAAAACCGTGTCCGCCGCGCGAATTATCATTGCCGGAAATCAATATCTCCGGATTCAAACCGGTCAGGAAGCCGACAAAACCGTGATCATTCCCACGACCATCGACTCCAGCGACCAACCAATCAAAAAAGTTCGCCGTCAGAAAGAGAATTTGGTTCTGGGCTGGATCGGAACTCACGGCAATCTGTGTTATCTCGAAGCCTTGAACGCGGTTCTCCGACATCTTGCCAATGAATACACCAACCTGTCTTTGAAGATCGTTTGTGATGAATTCATCGAGCCCGCAGGGATCAATACCATAAAAAAAACCTGGCGATTGGAAGATGAAGCGACCGATCTGGTGAATATGGATATCGGCTTGATGCCTTTATGCGATGATCTTTGGACACAAGGGAAATGCGGATACAAAATACTTCAATACATGTCGGCCGGTCTGCCGGTGGTGGCTTCTCCCGTAGGAGCGAATACCGCCATTGTCCGACATGGCGTGAACGGCTTTCTGGCGTCCACCGAGGCCGAATGGGAGATTTATCTGAAAAAACTTCTCGACAGCCCTGAACTGCGCCGACAAATGGGCCTGGCCGGACGAGAATTGGTTGAAAAGGAATACGACCTGTCGATCTGGGCGGATGCTTTCCTTGAAGTTATCGATCAAGCCGTGGCATGTTATTTCCCGTCCTGCTCAGTTTCGCGATAACAAGGGAAAAAATAACAATAATGGTCTTTCGGCCCTAGAGATTTCTCTTCGCGGCTTGCGCCTCTCATCGAAATGACCTCTAACGCGCAGCCGGGCGACCGGTTGCGACGATCTAAAACCGCCCCGAGGCGTTGTTTGTCAGGAGCCGCAGGGCACGAAAACCCGAACTGTAACGCTTGTTTTCTAATACCGCTATTTTTCTCTTTTCTCTCCGACATATTCTCCTTTATCATGAAACGACAATTGCCGTTTCCGGAGAATATTCATGTTTCAAATCCCTTTCAGTCAAAGTTATCTGGAATTTTCCCTCCCGCCCGCCATGACCGGTACCCTGGTGACTTCCCGGCCCATGGAACCATTGAATGATTTTTCTAGAGCGGTGGCCGATAC
>JADFXS010000274.1:2015-2814 GCA_015233515.1 Deltaproteobacteria bacterium
ATCAACAGCCTGCCCTTGCGGCAAAAAGCCAAGCCCGGACATAAGGTTTGCATCGTTTTCACCGACAGCACCCGCGCCGCGCCGGATCATATCCTGGTGCCCGCGCTGCTCCAGGAATTGGCGGCGGCCGGGGTCAATGACCGGGATATCACTTTGCTATGCGCCTTGGGTTTGCATCGACCGGCCACCCTCGAAGAGCTGACCGCCAAATTATCTCCAGCTGTAGTCGAACGCTACAAAATCGTCAATCATGAGGCGCGCAATCCAGCAATATTAGCGGACCTGGGACGATCCGATCAGGGCATTCCCCTTTCGGTTCACCGGGCCGCGGCTGAAGCCGACCTGTTAATCGCCACCGGATTGGTGGAACCTCATCAATATGCCGGTTATTCGGGCGGTCGAAAAACCGTGGCCATCGGCGCCGGCGGTGAACCCTTTATCGCCGCTACCCATGGACCGCAAATGGTGGATCATCCCGGCACTCGTCTGGGGCGAATGGAAGGCAATCCTTTTCACGAAGCTATCTCTCTGGCCGCGGAACGAGCCGGCCTCAATTTCATTATCAATGTGGTACTGGACGACCGCCAACAACCGGTGGAAGTCGTCGCCGGTGAACCGGTCGCGGCTTTCCAGCGCCTGGTTCAGGTCGCCAGAGGCTTATATGAAGTTCCGATCCCTCATCAATATGACATAGCCGTAGCCGGAGTCGGGGCGCCCAAGGATGTAAACTTGTATCAAGCTTCCAGAGCGGCCAGTTATTTATTCTTCGCACCTGTCAGCGTGGTCCGGGATGGAGGAG
>JADFXS010000274.1:2824-4551 GCA_015233515.1 Deltaproteobacteria bacterium
CTGCCGGCCCCTACCCCCGAAGGAGTAGGGCAGGGTATCGGCGAACAGCGCTTCCTGGAAGCCATGCGCCAAGCCGAGGATATGAGCGTTTTTCTGGACCGATGCCGGTACGCGGGTTACCCGCCTGGAGCGCCACGGGCCTTTATCATGGCTAAAGTTCTGGAAAAGACCAGGGTGATCATCGTGGGTTCCCAAACACCGGACTTGGTTGAAGAACTGCACATGCTGCCCGCCGATGACATGGACCAGGCGCTGTCCATGGCCGCCGGGCTGGTGAGCTGTCCGCGCCCGGAAGTGCTCATTGTTCCCCACGCCTTACAGACTTTGCCGGTCCTGACCTCAAAATGATCGTCTCTGGTTTTCTGACGGCGTACCGCAGTCCCGGCTATAATCATCAATAATATAGACACTTATCATAACATGTCTTTTGGAGAGTAGACAGATGGTGGATGAAACCAAACAAAAATGGCATAATTATTTAGCCACTACCGCGGTCTTTTTCGCGGTTCTGGCGACCTTGTCCACGTTTATGGGTAACCGTTATTCCACGCGGGCCATCATGAACCAGTCCAAAGCGTCCGATTATTGGGCTTATTATCAGTCCAAAAGCGTCAAGGAGTATTTATTCGAAGTCAGAAGGGATCAATTAGATCTTGAAGCTTCCGCGAAAGGCCTGCCGGCGGCGGCCGCGGAACTTTGGACCGCCAAAGCCCGCGATTATGATAATCAAATCAAACGATATGAAGCCGAAAAACAAAAAATCGCCGAGGAAGCCAAAGCTTTTGAAAACGATCGAGACCAATTCCAGCTCCATAGCTGGGCCTTCGGCATGGCCGTCATTTTTCTCCAGGTGGCTATTGTCATCTCCTCGGTGGCAGCCTTGATGAAAATAAAGATTATCTGGCACCTCAGCCTGATCTTCGGTGTAATCGGCACTTTTTTCTTCGTGGATGGATTTTTGTTGTTTATTTAGCCATCGTCAAGGGGTAATTCATGGCTTGGCGCGATCGGGACGCCCGGACGGACATTTACATTCTCCGCGCCTTCATCTATCTATATCCAGCCTGCCAAATACTGACGGCCGTGGCTGTGGTCTGTCTATGGCTGGGCGGCGCCCTCAATACCACCAACAGGTTTTGTTGGGCCGTCGGTTTAGCCGTCATCCTGAGTCCGATCAGCGCTTTACTAGTCGCGTTGATGGTGCCGAGCCTGGCGGAAAGCGGCGGCACGACCCTGACCAAGTTTCTAATCGGGTCCCGGTCCTGGCGTAGCCTGAGGGAACAGCTTTCCGGCGACGTGGAAATCATCCGACACCTGACTCGTCAAGGGGATTACTCCCGAGCCCTGGAAAAGGTTGAAGCCGTGCTGGCCAGGGATCCGGATTCGCCCGAAGCCCTATGCCTCAAAGCTCGGATTTTATGGCAAGGCTTCCGGAATCAAAAGGAGGCTTGGCTTCAGTTACGGCGTATTCTAGAAATCACTCCCAAGGACGACCCTCACAACCGCTGGGCCAGAGAGTACTACCTGGAAGTCACTTCCAACTCTTCTTCTGATTCTTGACCATATTCCGGCCTGCGGGAACCATATGACGGCGATTTTCTAGTCTACCGACACCGGCGCTGGGATTTTGCGGTCGGGTTCGTAACGAGGGGCCGAAAAACGGGAAACGAGCGTTGCCGCCGGCAGCAAGGCGCCGCGGTGGAAGGCGACGGCAATTTTGGGGATTA
>JADFXS010000275.1 GCA_015233515.1 Deltaproteobacteria bacterium
GTTTGGTATATATTGGATAGCGTAAGAGGCTGGAGTGATAAATTATAAATCAACGCGCTTCTTGAGAGGCAGGATCCGTGAGAGTGGGCATACAACTACGTCATGGCCTGCCTCTTAAAAACGAAGCATTGATTGGAAATTGAATAGGTTATATCATTCGGTAAATACACGGCTTGACCGCGGCCGAATACTTGATACCAGACCGCTCGAGGAAAATAAAATGAAAGTCCGAGCTTCCGTGAAAAAAATGTGCATGAAATGCAAGATTATACGCCGTTATGGGCAGGTTCGGGTTATTTGTGAAAATCCGAAACACAAACAGCGGCAGGGATAAGCTAAGGAGGAGAGAGTGGCAAGAATCGCAGGCATAGATCTGCCAAGGAATAAGCGGATCGAAATCGCCCTGACCTACATTTACGGCATTGGCCGCTCCAGTTCCCAAATGATTTTGTCCAAAGCCGAAGTCAGCTGGGATACCAAGGCGGATAACTTGACCGACGATGAAGTAACCCGTATCCGCCGTATCATCGACACTGAATATAAAGTCGAAGGTGACCTACGTCGTGAAGTGAGCATGAATATCAAACGGCTCATGGACTTGGGTTGCTACCGGGGGCTAAGACACCGTCGTGGTCTTCCGGTTCATGGTCAAAGGACCCATACCAATGCCCGGACCCGCAAAGGACCTCGTCGGTCGGTAGTGGGCAAGAAGAAGAAGTAAGCCTCTGGAGGAATTATGGCTAAAGGGACAGGGACGAAACGGAGCCGCAAAAAAAAGGAAAAAAAGAATATTCCTTTTGGCGTGGCTCACATCCAGTCCACTTTCAATAATACGATAGTGACCATCACCGATCCGCAGGGTAACACTCTATCCTGGTCCAGCGCCGGAACCCAGGGCTTCAAGGGTTCCCGTAAGTCTACGCCTTACGCCGCGCAGATGGCCGGAGAGGATGCCGCGAAAAAAGCCATGGAACACGGTGTCCGTGCTGTGGAAGTCTACGTCAAAGGACCGGGCGCCGGCCGAGAAGCCGCTCTCCGAGCGTTGCAGACATCCGGATTCCAGGTGACCTTGATTCGAGACGTCACCCCCATACCTCATAACGGTTGCCGTGCTCCAAAACGGCGGCGAGTCTAATCATTTAATCGGGAGGTTCCAGACTTGGCCAGATATACGGGTGCTGTGTGCCGCATCTGCCGACGCGAAAATTCCAGGCTCTATTTAAAGGGCGACCGATGCTATAGCGATAAATGTTCTTTTGAACGCCGCAGTTTTCCTCCGGGACAACATGGTCAAAGACGAGGTAAACTCTCGGACTATGGCGTTCAGTTGCGTGAAAAACAAAAAGTTAAAAAACAATATGGTCTCCAAGAAAAACAATTTCACGCTTGTTTTGAAAAGGCTGAAAGTCAAAAAGGCATTACCGGCACAAACCTGCTCGTTTTACTGGAACGCCGGTTAGACAATATCGTCTACCGTTTAGGCTTCACTGCTTCCCGTAGTCAAGCCCGTCATTTTGTCCAGCACAATCATTTCCTGGTTAACGGCCGTAAAGTAAACGTGCCTTCTTACCAGGTAAAGGTCAGCGACAATGTGACTCTCCGGGAAAAAAGCCGAAAAATCGCCTCTATTCTCGAAGCAATGGAAACTGTAGTCCGAAGGGGGATACCCCAATGGCTGGAGTTGGATAAAGATAACTTTACCGGAACGGTCAAAGCATTCCCTGTAAGATCCGATTTAACGATGCCTATTCAGGAACAACTCATCGTTGAGTTGTATTCCAAGTAGTGTTGACCGCATCCTATTCCTTTTCCCATTGAGGAGTGGCCATGCAGAGGAACTGGAAAGAATTAATCAAACCAAAGAAGGTCGAAGTAGAATCCGACGAAAACGACCATTTTTATGGCAAGTTCACTTGCGAACCCCTGGAACGCGGATTCGGCCAGACCATCGGCAATGCTCTGCGGCGCGTTTTGCTGTCCTCCTTGCAGGGAGCTGCTATCGTTTCTGTCAAGTTTGACGGTGTTCTACACGAGTTTTCCACCATTCCGGGTGTAGTTGAAGATGTGAGTGATATCATTCTCAACCTCAAAGAAGTTCGCTTAAAACTCAACGCTGAACCACCCCGGACCGTTCGCATCGATTCCAAAGGCGAAGGCGTCGTTTTGGCCAAGCATATCATTACCGACGGCCAGGTTGAGATACTCAATCCCGATCATTACATTGCCACACTTTCCAAAGACGCCATATTCAAAGCCGATATTACGGTAAGCCTGGGTAAAGGTTACGTGCCCGCCGAACGCAACAGAAACGAAGCCCAAGTAATCGGGGTCATTCCCATAGATGCCATATTTTCTCCCATCCGTAAGGTTAACTACACGGTAACCAACGCTCGAGTCGCCCAGCGCACCGACTATGATAAATTGAACTTTGAAGTCTGGACCGACGGCAGCGTCCATCCTCGAGATTCCATAGCTTACGCGGCTAAAATACTTAAAGACCAATTGAGTCTCTTCATTAATTTTGAAGAGAACGAACAAGAGGATTTGGCCATTGAACCTGACGATAAAACCGCCAGAATCCTCAATGAAAACCTTTTCCGCAGCGTGGATGAACTTGAGCTTTCGGTTCGTTCGGCCAATTGCCTGAAAAATGCAAATATTCACTTTATAGGCGAGCTGGTGCAAAAAACGGAAAACGAAATGCTCAAAACAAAAAATTTCGGCCGAAAATCCCTTAACGAAATCAAAGAGATCTTGAGCGAAATGGGACTGTCTCTCGGCATGAAAGTTGATAATTTTCCCCAGCGCAGCGAATTACCTAAAAGGGAACCACAGTCATGAGACACAAGAATGCCAACGTCAAACTGGGACGTAGCACCAGTCACCGGAGAGCCATGTTCCGGAATATGGTTACCAGTTTATTTGAACATGAGCAAATCACTACAACTACGCCCAAGGCCAAGGCTCTGAGGCCTATCGCTGAAAAGCTGATCACTCTGGCTAAAAAAGGCGATTTGCATGCCAGACGCCAGGCCCTGGCTTTTCTGCAAAGCAAGGATGTCGCTCACAAGCTGTTCAGCGAGATAAAGAGCCGGTTTATAGACCGAGCCGGCGGTTATACCAGTATCGTTAAAATAGGTCCTCGTCGTGGTGATGCCGCGGAGCTATCGGTGATAACGCTGATTAATCCCGAGGAAATCGCCAAAGCGCAGAAGAAAGAAAAAAAGAAAAAGGCTCAGAAAAAAGAGGCCCAGGCCACTGCGAAACAGACGGGCAAAGCTCCGGAAAAAGTCGAGACCCCCCCGGCCCCTCAAGCCGATGTTCAAAAGGAAGTCTCCCCGACGGAAACCATGGCCACGGTGCAAAGCGAACCGGCCGCCGACACGCCCTCCCAACCGGCTACTCCTGACACGCCTGTGGTGGAACCCTCTTCCGAGGAAAAGAAACCGGAATAATTCTTTCCATATAGTTAACATACAAAAGACGGGCCCCAGCCCGTCCTTTCTTGTTAACTGCTTTTTTACCTTTCTGCGACACCAAAGCAGCCGAGGAATAATCGTAACCCGGTATAGACATCGTCAAGGTAAGGCACTGTCTATTGTTTGGACATTGTCGTTTTTGGCTGTAAAAAAATCATTCATCCTCCAATAGAATCATTTCCAGGTGCATGGGGAATAAAACGAAGCCGGGGGAGAGATCACCAAAATAATTATGATAATACAATGTGTTAACTAAAAACACTCCGAAGGCCGCCTCTTGGCCCGCCTCTTGCTCTAACCTAATCACAGCTTAGGCATTTATAAATCAAATGGAGGAATGACAATGACAAACAAAAACATCTTCGCAGTGATCGCGATTATATTAATCCTGGCTGCCGGATCGTGGGCCATGGCCGCCCAGGATTCCCCGGCCGCGGGACAGGGTTCTACTTACGGCGGCCCCCGTGGTCGAGGTGGACCGGGATTTAATATGCCCATGGACGAAGCCACGATCAAACTGCAAGGCCAGCTTTATATGAAGAAACTGGAGTTGCGGGCTTTGTTGGCCGCGCCTCAAGTGGATGAAGCCAAGGCTACGGCCTTGCACGCTGAAGTTACGAAGCTTAAAGACGAAGTAGCCCAAAAGCGCTTTGCCGCCATGCTGGATTTCAAGAAAAAGAACCCCGACTGGCAACCCCGCCTCGGTCATGGCGGAGCCATGGGTGGCTCCATGGCCGGCGGCGGTATGGGGATGGGTTGCCGTTAATATATATCACCTATCTCCTCAGGTTTAGAGCGCATACGCTAAACTCCAAAACTACCACCAACCCTTAACCCTGAGTCCTGAGTATTCCGCCACTAATGCTCAGGACTTAGAAATTATTTTCTACCCTTTATCCCGTCGAAGACCTTATCGAACTCTCCGCCCCGGGGGCGCGCAAAAGAGTCGGAATCAAGTCTTGGGCGGATTCGATTTGAAACACGGGCATATTCTCTCCGACAGCTTACAAGTTCTCCCGGTATTCCGGTATTTATTCT
>JADFXS010000276.1 GCA_015233515.1 Deltaproteobacteria bacterium
CGGACCGATAAACGCCGCGACCCTGGGTAGCAGGGCCGCGGCTTCAATAATTTTTTCCCGGCAAATAATAAGGCTGGTCTGATCGCCGCTTCGATGAGCCAGATTTTCCAGCCGAACTTTTTCCGCCGGAGAACCGAATAAAACTATTCGGATGTTGGTCCATGGTTTCAACCGCCGGATCAATTCCACCCAATGCTCATCCGGCCATCGTTTTGGCTGCCGACTGCCGCCGGGATTCAAGGCGATCAGACAAGTATCCGGATGAACTCCCTGAGCGATCCAAAAAGATTGCGCCCAGTTCCGAACCTCCTCCGAAAGGAATATGATTGGGCCGGTCGGCGATAATGGTCCAGATACGGCCCGCACCAAGTCCATCCGACGTTCCGAAATATGCCTATCCATGTCCGGATTGGACACAGGCAGATCCAATAAAAAATTAAAAATAGTCCGGTCCGATCCAACTAGGTAACGTGAATGAGCCAGCCAGCATAAAGGCACGATATCCGGATCATTGGCATGGAGCAAGATTACGATATCCAGGTCCAAGGTCTTCAGGCGGCGAAGAATTTGCCTCATCTTTTTAAATTTGCCGGGGTATTCAATCACACCGTTCAGGCGGGGATCGGCGCTCACAAGTCCGGCCCAACGCTGATGCAGGAGAGCGAATAACTTGGCCTCAGGCCAAGCCTGACGCGCCAAGGTGAACGCCGCTGTGGAAATAACCGTGTCGCCAAGACCGGTAGTGCTGACTAAAAGAACATTTCGTATTGTGCCCGGTTGAAGCCTTGGACGGCGCCCCCTGGCTAAAAAACGAAACACCGCTAACAAAATTGCCTGGATGATCCGGTTGATCACAAGAGAGACCCGGCAGATCTGTGATTGAAATTCCCCACAACAAGCCGCGAGGAATTTTCGACATGTAAAGAGGGAAAGCTTTTTTGTTTTTTCCCTCTAATCCCGCAGCAAGCCACGAGGAATACGTTCGCTTGCATGTTCAAAAAAATTTGTATATCCAACATATTGTAACCATGGAATTAAGGCGTTATTAAGCCCGTTTCCTCACTGAAAACAGTCTGCCATAAACTGCTTGCGCAGGGAAGCCTCAAAAATCCGAAAGGTCGATGGGGGTATTGCATGGTTCCGGCCAAAGTCGCGCAAAAAATTGCGGGAAACCATCGTCACGGCAAGGAGTTATGCGGCTCGCTGCTCAAAGATCGAAAATTATGGAAGAGTTTGTTAGGTTGACTGGTGTCCGGAAACCAATTATAGTCCAGTGACCCTGGCTGGCAGGTTGAACATGCAAGCGAGCGCATTCCCCGTAGCTTGCTACGGGTTAGCGAGCAAAAATTAAATGCATTCGCTCCTTACATGTCGAAGATTCCTGGCAGCCCGCTGCGGGAAGCTTCAACATGCAAGCGAGCGCATTCCCCGTAGCTTGCCGCGGGGTTGGCGAGCCAAAGAATCAAAACGCGTTCGTTCCTCACATGTGGAGGATTCCTCCGGCTTGCTGCGGGAGGCTCCAATAATTTAAACCTCATAAGCATCTGGAGATCGTCCTCTCTATCTGCGCGATGAAGCATAATCATTACATAACTTACTCCGGTCGTTGGAGAATCACTTCGGGAGGTGGGCCTGAATGTGCGGCCTGTGCGGATTTTACGGAACCGAAAACCCCGATCCGCGTATAATTCAAGCCATGACCCGGTGTTTGGCACACCGCGGTCCGGATCATGACGGTTTCTATATCAACGGCCCGGCCCATTTCGGCCACCGTCGCTTGAGCATCATCGATCTGGCCGGCAGTCAGCAACCTCTTTTCAACGAAGACCATAATTTGGTCATGGTTTATAATGGTGAGATCTACAATTTTCAAACCCTCCGTCAAGAATTACTCCGGAAAGGCCATATTTTTACTACCAAAGGCGATGGCGAGGTCCTGATTCACGCATATGAGGAATTCGGACGGGGGATGTTGTCTCGCATATCGGGCATGTTCGCCCTGGCGATATACAATGTTCAGGAGCAATCCTTGTTCCTGGCTCGCGATCACTTGGGAGTCAAACCGCTATATTATTACCATGATGGTCGTTTTCTAGCCTTTGCTTCCGAACTGAAAGCCCTGCTTTTCCACCCGCTGGTCAAACGAGAAATAGATCAGGAAGCTCTGACTATTTACCTTCAGTGCCAATTCATTCCGGCGCCCTCAACTATCTATCGTCATATTAAAAAGCTTCGAGCCGCCCAGACGCTATTTTATCACCACGGCCGACTGGAACTCTCTTCTTATTGGCAACCGGACTACAACTCCAAGGTGGATTTATCCGAAGATGAGGCCATGGCGTTGACCGAAAAAGAATTGCGGCGATCAGTCGAATCCATGCTGATTTCCGATGTTCCCCTCGGAGTTTTTGTCAGTGGTGGAGTGGATTCCGGGCTGGTAGCGGCGATGATGGCCGACTGTCTGCATAAACCCGTGGAGACGTTCCACGTGGGTTTCAGCGGAATCGGGCCGGTCAGCGAACACCGTGAAGCCGAACAATTGGCTCGACATATCGGCAGCCGACATAACGTCCTGATGTTTGAAACCAAGCATGTCCTTGAGCAAGTGGAGAGTTACATCGACTATTTTGACGAACCATTATCCGATCAGGCAGCTTTGCCGACTTTTATCCTTTCCGGTTTTGCCCGCCGGAAGGTGACCGTCGTCCTAACCGGAGAAGGGGCGGACGAAGTTTTTGGAGGATACAATCATTATTGGAAACGCTACCGCGATGAGAAAGTTGCCGCATCCCTGACATTTTCCGGCTCGCCTTTTCCCAGACTAGCTGGTTTGCTTCCACCCAGAACTCGTAAAAGTTACATTCCGTATGCTTTGACCAAACATAAATCTCAACGCTATCTTACTGATTCCGTGATCTTTCATGAATTTATCCTGCCCGATTACCTCTCCCCCAACCTTTTGTCAACCTATCGGAACCGTATACCGGAACTGGCCCAGCAATATTACGAAGAATGTCCCGCGGCCGACTATCGGGATAGATTGCTGTGCATCGATACCCGTTTTTGGCTACCCTACGACCTCTTGCCCAAAGTTGATCTAGCCACCATGGCCCATTCCCTTGAAGCCCGGGTCCCTTTCTTGGACCACAAGCTGGTGGAATGGATGGCCGGCCTCAACCCCAATTTTAAAGTTCGCGGAAAAACCACCAAATATTTATTGAAAAAAATCGCTGAAAAATATTTACCTTCGGAACTTGTCCATCGTCCCAAGCACCCATTTTTGATTCCTCTCAAAAGCTGGCTGCAAAACGAACTGCAAGACCTGGTATTGGCTAATGTTTCCGAGAAGGGACTTTTTAAAAGGCGTATATTCAACCAGGACAAACTCAGTGAATTAATGAACAATTATAAATCAGGAAAAAAATTCAAAGCGCCTCAAATCTGGAATCTGTTGATCTTGGAATTGTGGTTTAAGCGATATGAGCCGGATTATGAGGTCTGAACTGCTAATGAATAGTTTCCGCGCGGAGGATAGTAATTGATTTCCACTACCCTCCGGTCCAAAAAGCAGACTAAAATTCTTTTCCTTCTGGAGAGTGCCACCGACCCCAGCGGACGACTGCGTGTGCGGAATTTTCTTCCCTATATCGATCGGGATCGATATGAATATGAAGTGAGATCAATTCCCAACAGCATTTTTTCCCGCCCGGCTCTTTTCGCCGCCGCCGCCCGCGCTGATGTAATCTTTCTGCATAGAAAACTGTTCCGCCCGTGGGAGATCCCGTTTATTTCCGGTGGCCGCGCCTTAATCTTTGATTTTGACGACATGGTCATGCTTCCCGGCCGGGAAAAATACCAAAATGCCGGGCAGGAAGGTACCAGCCGTTTGGGACGTTTTCAAAAAACCTTGTCGGCCGCTCGAATGATTATCGCCGGTAACCAGTTCCTCCAGAGTCAAACCGGTGACGCGATGAATAAAACCACCGTCATCCCGACCACCATCGACTCTAGCCGCCAACCGTTGAAAAAATATTCGCCCCAGGCCGAAAACTTGGTCTTGGGCTGGATCGGTACGCGAGGCAACCTTCGCTATTTAGAGACCTTGACTCGAGTTTTTCAACGGCTCTCGACCGCATATCCCGAAATGATCTTGAAAATAGTCTGCGATGGTTTTCTGGAGCCGGAAGGAGTCCGGACCATAAAAAAACCCTGGCGGTTGGATGATGAAGCAACCGACCTGATCGGCATGGATATCGGTCTGATGCCCTTACCGGACGATCTTTGGACCAAAGGGAAATGTGGGTATAAAATACTTCAGTACATGTCGGCTGGACTTCCAGTGGTTGCTTCTCCGGTGGGAGTGAACACTGTCATCGTTCAGCCGGGAGTGAATGGTTTTTGGGCCACTACGGAGGCGGAATGGGAAACTTGCCTGAGAAATCTCATCGATAACCCGGAACTGCGGCAATCAGAGTGACCGGCAAGGCCGACTTGACCATCTCCAGGTCGGAGATCTT
>JADFXS010000277.1:0-2023 GCA_015233515.1 Deltaproteobacteria bacterium
ATTCGGAACTGCGTTTACAACCGCGCCCGGAAAAAAGCGGCCACCGTGGGTCCACATCTTGTCGGCCACAGCAATGGAATAGGCCCCGTTAATATACCCGGTCAGGGGATTGAAATACCCTCCGCCCATCATTACGGCATTAGCGGCGGCGGCTGAGCTGACCACTATGGACGGCAGGCCTTCCGCCTCTTTGGTAAGTTCGGCGCGTAGTTTGTCGTCCAATACATACAACGGATTAAGCTTGTCTGAACCATGGGGTTTAATCATAAAACTTTATTCTCCTCCCTTAATGTTTGTCCTTGATCGTTCTAAGGTGACAGCATTATGCTGCGAACTTGCCGAAAAAATTTTATTTGTTCGTTTGGACGCAAGATAGAAGCTATATTGATAAATGTCAAGGGAAAAATCCGTGGACGAACTGGCTGCAAATAGCGATAGTTAAGGCGCCGGGCAATAGAAGAAAAAAATCAGCGACCGGGTGTATTATATATGCACGAACGCACCGTTTCCGCTCTTTAGGGACATCTGATTAGTAAATAGTGATTTTTCATAATAACTCAATTGGTTGTGTGGATGGATTATGGGCCGATCATTGCAATACTAAAAAAGGCGTGATACTTCTTTCAAGATAACTTGTTTAAAAAAAAGCTTTCTAAAAAGGCTCTGAGATTCAGATGCATTACCCTTTACAAAGAGATAAGGGGTTATTACCTTAAGCTGAAAGTTTCCAGCCGACCAGGTCGGCTGGTGTGGAAATCATGAAACGTTATTACCGGCCAAAAGTTTGCTGGCGGCCGTTATCCAGGTTAGAGGAAATAATATGATCAACCTGAGGATCACCCGGGAAATGAAATCTTTTAGTCAAGATCTGGACAGCTTGCTGGACCAGGCCTTTTCCTCTCCGCAAACATGTCTGGCTTATCGAGGCCAAGCCTGGACCCCTCATACCGATGTCTATGAAACTTCCAGCGCCTACCATTTGGTGGCCGAAGTGCCGGGCCTGGCTCCCGAGGACATTGAAGTGATTGTCGATCGGGAACATTTACTGATTGCCGGCCAACGCCGACCCGGCGGGATTTCCGGGCCTCTGCGTGTCCATCAAGCCGAAATTATGACCGGCCCTTTCAAACGGGTTTTTCGTTTGCCGGGGCCGATCAAGCCCGATGAAACGGAAGCTCGATGCGAGCTAGGCCTTCTGACTATTATATTGCCCAAAGAGGCTCCCAACCGTAGCCGGGTCGAAGTCCGTTGACCAGGCTACCAGACATAGAATGGATATGACTATGACCGATCAAGAAAAATCCCATCAAGAACCCGAAAAGGCCGGCGCTGAAGTCTCCACGGCCAACGGTCTGCAATCTGAACCGGAAAAAACCGAACTGCCTTCGATCCTGCCGCTTCTCGCGATGTCGGAACTGAATCTCTTTCCCCGAATGATACATCCGATAATCATTTTCGATGTTAAACTCATGGCTGTGGTCCAAGACAGCATTCCCAAGAGCCGGTTCATCGCCCTTTTTCCTCTCAAGGAAGGCGTTGAGGCTCCCCAAAACCCGCTCGTCACCGATCTGAGAGAAATGGGGGTGGCCGCGTTTGTTTTGCAAATGTCCAGAAGTGACGACGGGCCCATGCGCGTACTAGTCCAGGGACTCCAGCGCATCCGGCTGGAAGAAATTCTCCATGACGAACCGTATTTGACCGCCCGTATTTCCGTCGTTCCGGAAATCCTGAGCATGGATAAAGAGGTCGAAGCCCTCACGGCCAGTATTCGAGGCTTGTTTAAAAAAGTCCTGGACCTTTCACCCAACCTTCCGGACGAACTCAAACTGATGAATCAAAATATCGACCATCCGGGCTTGCTGGCCGATGTGGTCTCTTCCTCCCTCAACCTGAAGAAGGAGGAAAAGCATGACCTGATCGCGACCATTGACGTTAAACAACGTTTGGAAAGAGTGGTTTTTTTCCTCGAAAGACAGCTGGAAATCCTGGAACTGGGATCGAAAATACAATCTCAGGTCAAAGG
>JADFXS010000277.1:2217-4515 GCA_015233515.1 Deltaproteobacteria bacterium
TTCGGCCGAGTATACCGTGTCCCGAACTTATTTCGATTGGATCATCGACCTGCCCTGGGTCGAGGAAACCACGGACAATATAGATATTGTCAAGGCCCAAACCATCCTTGGCCAGGATCATTACGATCTGGAAAAAGTCAAAAAACGGATATTGGAATATCGGGCCGTCCGTAAACTGAAGGCGGACATGAAAGGCCCCATCCTCTGTTTTGCCGGCCCTCCGGGAACAGGGAAGACTTCCTTGGGCCGATCCATAGCCCAAGCCATCGGCCGCAAGTTTGTCCGTATTTCCTTGGGCGGCATCCGCGACGAAGCCGAAATCCGCGGCCATCGCCGGACTTACGTCGGCTCCCTGCCCGGTCGCATCATTCAGGGAATGAAGAAAGCCGGGACTCATAACCCGGTGTTCATGTTGGATGAAATAGACAAACTCGGAGCCGATTTTCGCGGGGATCCGTCCTCGGCTCTGCTGGAAGTCCTGGACCCGGAACAAAACCATGCTTTTGCCGATCATTATCTGGAAGTGACTTATGATCTTTCCAAGGTCCTGTTCATTGCCACGGCTAATGTGCTGGACACTATTCCCGGTCCCCTTCGGGATCGCATGGAAATAATCAGTCTTTCCGGGTACGCTGATGAAGAAAAACTTTTCATCGCCAAAAAATATCTTGTTCCCCGGCAATTAGATGCCCATGGCCTGACTCTCCAAAATTTGGTCTTTCATGATCAGGCCCTCAAACGATTGATCAGTTTCTACACCCGAGAAGCAGGGCTTCGCAATCTGGAACGGGAGATCGGTAGTGTCTGTCGAGCCGTGGCCACCAAGGTGGCCAAGGGAAAGAGCACCAGGACAATTGTCAAGGCAAAAGACCTGGAAAGTATTCTAGGACCGGCGAAGTTCGAAAGTGAAGTTAAAGCTCGCACCGCTCAACCCGGGGTCGCCACCGGTTTGGCCTGGACAGCCGCCGGCGGGGATATTCTTTTCATCGAGGCCACTTCCATGCCTGGTCGAGGCAACTTATCCCTGACCGGTCAATTGGGAGACGTGATGAAAGAAAGTGCTCAAGCCGCCTTGAGTCATATACGCTCGCACTCGGCCGGACTTGGATTGGATGATGATTTCTTTGCCAAAAAGGATATTCATATTCATGTCCCGGCCGGAGCCATCCCCAAGGATGGTCCTTCGGCTGGGGTGACCATGACTACAGCCCTGGTCTCCCTGGTCACCCAACGACCGGTCAACCCGGATATGGCCATGACCGGTGAAATTACGCTGCGCGGTTTGGTGTTGCCGGTTGGCGGGATAAAAGAGAAAGTCCTGGCCGCCAAGCGAGCCGGAATTACTCAAGTGATTCTTCCGAAACGCAACCTCCAGGATTTTGACGAGGTTTCGGAAAGTCTCCGCAAAGGACTAACTGCCTATCCTGTGGAAAACATAGATGAAGTTTTAGCATTAGCCCTGAAAGGCGCCGTGGAGAATTAATGGATCTCATCGACCTGCACGCTCATACCACCGCTTCGGACGGATCTCTGACCCCGACCGCCCTCGTGGACTTGGCTAAATCCATCGGCCTGAAAGCTCTGGCGATCACCGATCACGACACTCTCGCCGGTTTGGAACCCGCTCTGGCTCGTGGCCGGGAAATAGGTTTGGAGGTTGTCCCTGGTGTGGAAATCAGCGCGGAATTCAAACCCGGCGCCATGCACATCCTTGGGTACGATCTCGATTTTCAAAACATCGAGCTGATCTCCAAGTTGCAGCAACTCCAAGAAAGCCGACGGACCCGGAATCCCAAGATCGTGGCCAAGCTCAATGATCTTGGGATTCCCATCACCTTGGAGGAAGTGCTGGCCGTCACCGGCGGCGGCCAGATCGGGCGGCCGCATTTCGCTAAAGTCTTGGCCGGAAAAGGATATGTGACCACGGTCCAGGAAGCTTTTGATCGCTACTTGAAAAAAGGGGCTTCAGCCTACGTGGATAAGTTTCGTTTCACTCCGGCGGAGGCCGTGGACCTAATCCGGAGCGCCGGTGGTCTCCCGGTGCTGGCCCACCCTCTGTCCTTGAATTTATCCCCCGAAGCGCTTGAAAACCTGTTGATCGATCTGGTCAAAGCCGGTATGGTCGGACTGGAAACCTATTATAGTGAGCATTCTCCGGAAGTGACCAGGGATTATATCGCGCTGGCCGACCGGATCGGACTGGCGGTGACCGGTGGATCGGATTTCCACGGCGCCAATAAAGACGGAATAGTTTTGGGGCGAGGGCTGAACAATCTGGCCATTCCCTATAAAGTTCTA
>JADFXS010000278.1 GCA_015233515.1 Deltaproteobacteria bacterium
TTTTTGTACGAAGAATGTTGCACTCGCAACAAGGCCATTGAACCGAAAAAGATCTTTTGTTGCCAAAGGCAGAAAGGATTAAAACATGATAACACCGAGCCAAGTTAAAGACATCGTGCGCGCAAAATACGGTCAAGCCGCCTCGCGCGTAGCCGCGGGTCAAAAAAATAGCTGTTGCGGCGCATCATCCGGATGTGGTTGCAGCGATCCGATTACTTCGAACCTTTATGACCTCTCACAGAGCAGCGAAGTCCCGGATGGCGCCTTACTCGCTTCTTTAGGATGCGGTAATCCCACGGCTCTTGCCGAACTGAGGGCGCGCGAAACCGTGCTGGACCTGGGGTCGGGTGGTGGTATCGACGTGCTGCTCTCCGCGCGCCGGGTCGGGCCGTCCGGTAAAGCTTACGGCTTGGACATGACGGACGAAATGCTGGCCCTGGCCCGGGAGAATCAACGAAAAAGCGGCCTGAACAATGTCGAGTTTCTAAGAGGCGAGATCGAAAACATCCCCCTGCCTGACGATGCCGTCGACGTAATTATTTCAAACTGCGTCATTAATCTTTCCGCCGACAAGGATCGCGTGCTGAAAGAAACTTTTCGCGTGTTGAAACCTGGAGGCCGTTTCGCCGTCTCCGACGTGGTTGTGCTCGGCGATGTGCCTCCTTCCATTAAAAAAAGTATGGAGCTGTGGGCTGGTTGCATCGCCGGGGCTTTATCCGATTATGAATATATTGATAAGCTTCGTCAGGCTGGTTTCGGAAATATCGAGATTGAAGTCACTCGTAGTTATAACCTGGAAGACGTTAGCAATTTTCTGGCCGGTCAAGGCTTCGACGATACGACTATCGAAACGCTGGCCAAGGAAGTTGACGGCAAATTCGTCAGCGCTTTCATCCGGGCTGTAAAGCCGTCACTTTGCTGAATTTATGGTTTTTAAGTCGGGTAGACGAATCCGCCGTAACCAAAAATCTAGAAATTGAACGTGCAGGCAAGTGCACCGGCGGCTTGGAGCGGAGAGCTTCAATATCCCGTCGCAAGCCGCGGGGAATAACCTCGCTGGAGTATGGGCCAAGGCGGCATGGGGCCGCCTTGGCCCAGTTTCTACTGTAGAGGTGGTTGCAAAACTAGGAGTTTTGGCCCAGATCGAGGAGGGCGAGATTTTGAAGCCGCAGGAATACTGACGTATTTTGAGGACTTCAAAATTGAGCCCGACAAAGAGTTGGGCCAAAAGGGCAGTTTTGCAATCACCTCTGTAAATAAAAATAATTCCGCAAAAACATTGTCTTTACTTTATTTCAGCCGGAAGAAACTTGAACGGTGTCGCGGGTTCGAACTTGCTCGCCGTATTACCCGCATAGACTTTGCCACCCGCCATGGTTAGCTTTTTCACCTGAGCACCCTGGGTGAAATCCAGATCAGCCAACGGTACCCAGAAAGCATTCGGACTGGTGGCCGAGTCGAAGAAGAAAACCTTGTTTTTGTGGTTGTAAACGGTGCGCCACAAGGTCGAGGAGAGGTTGGGCTGGGTTGGATGAGAGACGCCTATCGGCACGCTGATGGCGCGCATTACGCCCAAGACGCAGGCCACGGCCTGATTTTTATAGGTCGCGTCGGGCACGGCCTTAATGGTATGCGGCTCAACCTGTTTGGGAATGGCGTTGATCAAGAATGAGACGCGGGCAAAACGGTCGGCTGAGGTGATGGAGCCCGGCAGGAAGGTCATCGGGTCCACGCCTTGCCAGTAGGAATTAATCGCGAGCTGCTGGTCATAATTGGGGGTATTGGTCATAACGCGATATTGCTTGCCGTGGTGAATGACCAATTTGCCGTCTATGTATTCGAAGATGGCCGAATCGCCGTCCGGATCGGAAACCGACAGGTGAAATTGCGCTTTTCGGCCGTTGGGCAGTATCGGAGCAATAATCTGGAAAGGTTCGGCGCGCAAGCCATCGACCACTTCGGCGACGCTGCTGAAATTGTCCAACACATACTGCACCCAGGCCGAGATGGACAAGATCGGTTTGTCACCCTTGGGTGTGCCGAAATCCGACTCGGCGAGGAAAAGGACATTGGCCACCAGCCCCTTTTCGTTCATGCCGTCGGCGGTACCTGCTTCGTAGCCCGACACCGTGAGGCTGCCATACTTGGAGGTCCACTTGATGCTGTTGGGCCCGGCCGCGCCATCACGGGCCATCCCGCGTGGAAACACCCAGGCATTCGAGAACATGTCCTCTCCCCAATCCATGGAACGGCCGGTGATCACCATGTTGTCCGCGCCGACGTACATGGCGCGCGTGCAGGCTTTCGCCGGATCACTTGCGACCGCGAAGACGGTTACCACCGCTAGAATTATCGCGATTTGCAGAAGTTTTGTGCCAAAAAAATTGAAATTACGTTTCATTGAGTTGCTCCTTATTCCTTATATAAACTACTACCGACTTGATCGGTGTATTTAAAGGGAACCACGATTCAAGAAAATCTCATTCACCGTCGTCCCTTTATGATCGATGTTGGTCCATCTATCAAACCTGCCGGGAATCAGACTTAGACCATGGCCGATATAAAATCACGCCCGGTCCGAGTGGTCTTAATAAGCACGAAACCGAAATATTGGTAATTTAGCGGCTATAAACCTGCAGGTCATGCTAAGGACCTTGTCTCGTTATTATGTAGATTGTTAATTTAATATAAATAGTCATAGACAATAAATCAGCGCTTGCTATTTGAACCTCATAACTCAGACATGTCTATGTAAAGGAGCAATCCATAGAAAATTCATCTCGAAAAATCAGGATTCAATATTATAAAAATTTCGTCGCAAATCAATAAATAAATAAACAGAGGCTTATCGCCTATAATTATAAAAATGGTTTATTTATAATAGTTCTAGGAAGTTTCTTCGTTTTGAAGCACCGTTGTCATTTCGACGGAGCGGCCATAGGCCGCGACGATAAATCTCTAACACATGAAAATTTAATGAGATTTATCCCTACGGTCGAAATGACCGAAATTGTGGCTTATGGAAAAAGCGGAGGAAAGGAAATTTAGACCGCATCATTTCGAAAAAGCTTTCAAGCATCGCTATAAACATGAGTGGATTACATTACAGGTCGAAGATTGCTCGCCGCTGGCCGTGAGGAGCTTCAATTTTGCCGGAGTGCGGCCGGGATTTTCAGAACAATGAAACCTGGTGCGTTACGCAAGGGAGAAGCGGCGGTGGGTGGCATAAGTAATGACCGCCTGCTGGAGAAGTTAACGTCAGGATTTTTTTTCTTCGATTTTTCTAAGGGCTTTCAGTTCCGACCAGCGGCGCAGAAAGCCGAGGGGCCCTTTGCCGAAGTGCTGGTTCATGCTTTCCAGACGTTCGGCGCGCATCCGGGCCCCTTCCTTGGTATTTAGGGCTTCGCGCAGGCATGGTTGCGAGTATTGACAATCCTGACACTCGGCGCTGACGGCTCGCAAACCATCCGCACCCATGGGGAAGACCTGGTCCAGGTGTCCGAAACAGGCAGGATGCTCAATGGCCAAGCCCTAGCTCCTAATCAGCTTCGTAAAAAGCCTGATATGCTTTTATGGCCATATACAGATCGGCCTTGGAGGCGATTTCAAAAGGGGAGTGCATACCCAGCAAGGATGGACCGCAATCCACGATCTCCAGACCATGCTTAGCCAGGAACATGGCGACAGTTCCGCCGCCGCCCTCGTCGATCTTGCCCAGCAGACTGGATTGCCATAAAATATCCCGGCGACGGAAAACGCCCCGCAACCAGCCCATGTATTGAGCCGGAGCTTCGGAGGCTCCGTATTTGCCGCCGCTGCCGGTATATCTGGTCACGCACGGTCCATATCCCAGGCGGGCGGCGTTGTTTTTTTCGTGAACGTCCTGAAAGTCGGGGTCAATGGCGCCTTCCACATCCGCGGATATGGCCTTGGTGTTCAAGAGCGTCTTTCGGAGCGCGACCGAAGTAGGCGCTTGGCCGCTTTTTTCCAATAAGTCAGCCACTAGGCTTTCCAAAAAGCGGCTCTTGGCGCCGGTGGCGCCGTCGCTGCCGGTTTCCTCGCGATCCACAAACAAGGCGACCAGGCTTCGGGATGGTTTAGCCGCCTGGAGAATGGCTTGCAGGCTGGCGTACGCGCAGATACGGTCATCGTGGCCGTATCCGCCGATCAAACCTCTATCCAGGCCGACGTCCCGAGCCGGGCCGGCCGGAACAACTTCCATTTCGGCGCTGATGAAATCAGCTTCGACAAGTCCATATTTTTGATGGAGAAGGTTTAAAACCGCTAACTTAAAACGATTTTTAGTTTCATCATCACCTAACGGCAGACATCCGACGATCAGGTTCAGCTTTTCCCCGGGAAAAGCTTCGTTGACTTTTTTGTCGGCTTGAACTTTGCGAGCCAGGTGGGGCATAAGGTCGGAAATGGTCAGAACCGGATCGTCATCGTTTTCGCCGATAACCAAATCAATTTCCCGGCCGTCATCCTTGACGACATAACCATGAAGAG
>JADFXS010000279.1:0-1111 GCA_015233515.1 Deltaproteobacteria bacterium
GACATTCGGCGATTTGATTCGCGTCCCGGGCAGCGCTTGGAATCAACCAGGATCTAAACACCACCCCTTGCCGACGGCCGGACACAATTCTCTCAAGGAAGCCATGGCCGACGGAGCCAAGGTGGCCATAGTCTATTCCACCATGGACGCTCTTAACCTGGCCCGGGATCACCCGGACGAGCAAGTGGTTTTCCTGGGCATAGGTTTTGAAACCACCGCGCCCACCGTAGCCGCGGCGGTGATAACCGCCGCCAGGATGGGCTTGGCCAACTTTTCCGTGCTCTCGGCCCACAAACTCCTGCCGCCGGCCATGAACGCCCTGCTTTCCAGCGGCGACCTCAAAATCGACGGTTTTCTTTGTCCCGGGCATGTCACCACGATTATCGGAACTTCGGCTTATCAGGTCGTGGCGTTGAAATTTGGCACGCCTTGCGTGGTGACCGGGTTTGAGCCGGTTGATATTCTTCAAGGAGTGCTCATGCTGGTGGACCTGATTCAGTCCGACCGCCGGGAAGTGGCCATCCAATATCAACGGGGGGCCGCTTCGGAAGGCAACCCTAAAGCGCGGGAGGTCATGAACGAAGTTTTCGAGCCGGTGGACGCCCCTTGGCGCGGCCTAGGAATCATTCCGAAAAGCGGTCTTGGTTTACGGGAAAAATATCAGGATTGGGACGCCCGCCGGCGTTTCGACCTGGAAGTGCCGGTAGCCGTCGAACCTCCCGGTTGCCGTTGCGGAGACGTCCTGCGAGGTCTTTTGATTCCGCCTGATTGCGCACTCTTTCGCCGGGCCTGCAATCCTGACCAGCCTATCGGCCCATGTATGGTTTCCAGCGAAGGAACCTGCGCCGCTTATTTCAAGTATGGTGAAGAATGATGAAAGACAAAAAAATCCTCCTGGATCACGGCGCTGGAGGGCGGGCAAGCCATCAATTGGTCATCGACTTGTTCTTACGTCATCTGGGCCATCCCGGCAGTCTGGAAGACAGCGCGGTTCTTGATGTTCCACCAGGCAGATTAGCCTTGACCACCGACTCTTACGTGGTCACGCCCCTTTTCTTTCCCGGGGGCAACATCGGCGAACTGGCGGTTTTCGGCACGGTCAACGATCTGG
>JADFXS010000279.1:1169-1705 GCA_015233515.1 Deltaproteobacteria bacterium
CGGGGCTCAACCTTTGTATCTGACCGCCGGTTTTATTTTGGAAGAAGGCTTGGAATTGGAGGTTCTGGACCGGATTCTCGCCTCCATGGCCGCCGCCGCCGCCAAAGCCGGGGTTAAAATCGTGGCCGGGGACACCAAGGTCGTCCCTCGAGGCGCCGCCGACCGATGCTTCATCAACACCGCCGGAGTGGGTATCGTCCCAGCGGAAGTAAACATCGCCTCCACTCGGGCTCAAGTCGGAGATATGGTCATTATCAACGGAACCATGGCCGATCACGGGTTGGCGGTCTTATGCCAAAGAGAAGGGTTGACGCTGGAAACCGAAATACAAAGCGACACCGCGCCGCTGGCTGACCTGGTCGCCCGGATGCTGGCGACCTGCGGCCCTGATGTTCATGTGCTCCGGGATCCGACCCGGGGCGGCGTGGGAACGACCTTGAACGAGATCGCCGAATCTTCCAAGGTCGGAATCTATTTGGATGAAAGTTGCCTGCCGGTTAGTCCCGTAGTCCGAGGCGCCTGCGATATCTTGGGAT
>JADFXS010000279.1:1748-4478 GCA_015233515.1 Deltaproteobacteria bacterium
GCGCCAAAGCTTCTGGACGTCATGAAGGCCCACCCCTTGGGTCAGGACGCTGCTGTTATCGGCCGGGTGACGGGCGACCGTCCCGGCCGGGTCTTTCTCCGGACTCTGGTAGGCGGTCAGCGCATCGTGGATATGCTGACCGGGGAGCAGTTACCCAGAATCTGCTAGCCGCCATCAGCCCTCGCGGCTTGATCTTTTTTCCTGTATGGCCTTAATGTGCTTTTCAATTTTCTTTTTCAATACATCGGCTGAAAAAGGTTTTATGATGTAGTCGTTTATCTTCAATTTGGCGGCTTCCATAAGATGATCCTGAGTGGATTCACCGGTAATCATTATAAATTTCATGTCATTGAGAGATGGTTTGGAACGCACGAATTTAAGAAGTTCCAGCCCGCTCATGTTCGGCATGTTCCAATCCGAAATGAGTATGGATATATTTTCCGTCTCTAGATATCTCAAGGCGTTTTTGCCGTCGCTAGCTTCAATTATGTTAGTTAATCCCATTTGCTTGAGTATGGCCGCCGTAGTCCGCCTCATGCTGCTGTAGTCGTCGACGATCAGGACTTTCAAACCTTTAAGCTCGGGCTGGAGGCCGGCCTCTTGAACCTTCCACGACACGACGGGAAAGGACGGTTTCGCAACAATATCCCTGGTTGGCACCGGCGCTTCGAATTGGTGGCCGGGCAAGACTACGGTCACAGTTACGCCGGTATCTTCCGAGCTATCGGCTTTAATCTTCCCGCCGAGAGATTCGGCGATCAACTTGGCGGAATAGGTTCCCAGGCCGGTACCGTCTTTTTTTCCCGAGGTCGCGTATTTTTCAAAAAATCGGTCCCTAACCTTCGGCGGTATCGATCCTTGGTTATTGATGGTAATCACCGGCATCGCGGCGCGCTTCAGGGAAATGATCACCTGTTCTCCCTTGGGGGAAGCTTCGACCGCGTTCTTGATCAGATTGGCCAGCATGGAATAGCAGAGCATCTCTTCTCCGGTAATAACGAATTGATCGTTATTGGAGACCGGAGCGCCGTCGATAAGAATGGAAAGCCTCAGATTATTACGACGTATTATCTCCCTGGTTTCGCCATGTATCTGTTTGAGAATTTTCAACACATCCACCGGAACGGGATTAAGCTTGTACTGCTTGGTTTCCATTTTATACAGATCCAGGGAATTGTTGATATAATCCAGTATGCGGTAGCTTGATTCCTCCAACATTTTGAGCATTTCAATCTGATCCGGCGTGAGGTTGCCTTCATCGATAAGCAGCTGCGGCACATTGATCATCGCATTGATGGGCGTCTTGATATCGTGGCGGGTGATGCGTTCCACATCTTCACGTAGAGCGATATTTTCTTTCAAGATCTCGTTTTGTCGCTTCAGGTCTTCCTGGGCCATCTTCAATAATAACTGAGTTTTCGCCCTTGATTTAATTATGGGCGGACTGAAAGGCTTGCGGATGTAATCAACCGCTCCCAGCTCAAAACCCTTGGCTTCATTTTCCACGTCGGTCAGGGCCGTGCATAATATGACCGGGATATCTCGGGTTTTTTCCTGAGCCTTCAGTCTTTTCAGCACCTCGTATCCGTCCATTCCGGGCATCATGATGTCAAGAAGGATCAGGTCCGGAGGATTTACTTCCACGTTTTCCAGGGCGTTTTCGCCGTTCATGGCCACATTCAGGTTAAAGCTGTCTTCCAGGGAATTCACCAGAATATCGATATTGGCTTCCACATCGTCCACCAACAGCACCAGGCAAGTCGAAAGATCGCGCATTTCCGCCTCTCCCTGTCAATTTTCAGGCATCGAACCGATGGTCCACGGAGGCCGCATCCGGATTTAATTCATCAGTTGTTATTTTCTTTTTTCAATAAAGGCATACGCACTATGGTTGTGTATGGATTCGAAGTTTTCCGAAGATACGGTAAACCAGGTAATGTTGTCGTCCTGTTCCAGTTTATGGGCGATTTCCCTGACCACATCTTCCACGAACATAGGATGCTGATAAGCGGATTCCGTGACGAATTTTTCGTCGCTACGTTTCAACAAGGAAAAGACCTCGGAAGAACAGGAATTCTCGACCAGGCGAATCAAATCTTCTATCCAGATAAACTTCTTGAATCTGGTAGCCAGAATAACGTTGCCCCGTTGGTTGTGGGCGCCGAATTCACTGATTTCCTTTGAACAGGGGCATAAAGTCGTAATCGGCACGGCGACTTCCACGACGATATCCCGGCCGCTTCCGTTGACCGATCCATAAAAGGAACAAGTATATTCCATTAAACTGGGCGTCCCCGAGACCGGGGCCGTCTTTTCGATGAAATATGGAAAAGTGAGTTCCATATGGGCCGATTCGGCGTTGAGGCGACGCTTCATTTCCTCCAAGATCAGGCCCAAGTTCTGAGGAGAGATGTCGTTTCGATATTCGGATAGAACCTCGATGAACCGGGACATGTGGGTGCCCTTGTACTGCCTGGGCAGGTTGACGTACATATTGACCGAGGCCACGGTCCATTGCTTGCCTTTGGCCTTGTCTAAAACAGTGATGGGATAGCGGATGTTTTTGACTCCCACCTTGTCGATGTCGATATTCCGCTTGGCGGTTTGATTTTGGACGTCGATCATAATAGTTTCACAATAATCCGCGCCCCGGCCTTCGAAAGAATTGAAGACCGGGGCGCTGGTGTTCACCCGGTTGACGGGGTTTTATTGGTATTTGGGCTTCCCAAC
>JADFXS010000280.1:0-2888 GCA_015233515.1 Deltaproteobacteria bacterium
CCAAAGCCACTCGCTTTTGCTGGCCTCAGGAAATCTGGTGGGGTAATCTCTGGGCCAAATCCATAATACCCTACATGTCCAGACGGCGCTGAACGCGCCGCTGGATTTCGCCTTCAGGAAAATTGCGAGAATTCAGACCAAAGGCCACATTTTCATAAGTGGTCAAATGAGGTAAAAGAGCATAGCTTTGGAAAACGGTATTAACCTGCCGTTTGGCCGCCGGTAGAGAAGTGATATCCTGATCGCCCAGGATAACCTGACCGGAATCCGGTAATTCCAATCCGGCGATCATTCTCAATAAGGTAGTTTTGCCACAGCCTGATGGACCGAGGAGGGTGAAAAACTCCCCGGCTCGGACTTCCAGGGTCACGTTGTTTACGGCGGGAACATCTCCAAAAGTTTTGGTAATGTTTTTCAGGATTAGGCCCTGAGCCGGCCCATTAGCCACCTTGGCTTATCCTTTGGCCGTTTGGGAAGCGGAATGCCGCCGCGCCAAAGGTTGTTGCAGGGTGATGCAATGGATACCGCCTCCACCGTAAACAATATCCGCGGCCGCTATCTGGACCACGCGCCTTTTGGGGAAGACTTGGGCAAGGATGTCCCTGGCGTTGCGGTCATGGGGATCATCGAATGAAGGCATAATCAAACCTCCGTTGGCCAGATAGAAATTGACATAAGATAAAGCCAGTCGACCGTTTTTGCCTGGACGAAATTCAGGTTGCTCCAGGGGGATGACGGTCAAAGGATTTCCGTGGGCGTCATGTTCCGCCCGAAGACGGGCAATATTTTCCTTGGCGCCAAAATAGTTTCCGTCCATGGAGTCGGAGGTATCATTGGCCAAAACCACTCCCGGTCGGGCAAAGCAGGCGACGTTATCAATATGCCCGGAGGTTTCATCGTTTTCCAAGCCATGTTCCAGCCAAATAAAATGAGTGACGCCTAAATTGGCGGATAAGATGCATTCCAGATCAGAACGCATCAAGCCTGGATTCCTATTGGAATCCAAGAGACAGGGGGCGACGGCCATCAGAGTGCCTTGGCCGTCAACGTGAATAGCTCCGCCTTCAATGACAATTCCGGCGGAATAGCAGGGGAGCCCGGCCAACTCCATGATCGATCCGGCCAATTGGGCATCGTTTTGATATTCAGGCCAGACTCCGCCCCACCCGTTAAATTTGAAGTCCACTCCGGCGACATCCCCGAAAGTATTGATAATGAAAACCGGTCCGGTATCCCTGGTCCAGGAGTCATCCAAAGGCAACGTCCGTATGGCTACCAAAGGGCCGCAGAGGGAGGCGGCTTCCACTGAGTCTTGCGGCCTGGCCAACATAATCACGGGTTCGAAAGCGGCTACCGACTTGGCCACGTTGGAAAAAGAACGGCGGGCTTCCGTCAGGCGACCTCCAAAAGCTGCCGAGCGACACGGCCAAGCCATCCAGCATCGCTCATGAGGCTCGAATTCTCCGGGCATGAACATTCCGTTTTCCCGTGGTGTGGAGCCAGGAGGCATAACTTGGTTTATGGTCATGGCCGGACCATTTTTCCAATAAGTATTCTATTCAACATCGGGCATATAATACGGGTGGTGGAGGTTGTCAACTTACTCTTTTCAACCCGCGGGCGAGCGCATACCCAACGGCAAGCCGCTAGGTAGCGAGCAAAAATAATAAGGCATTCGCTCTTTATATATCGAATAATTTGCCGCTCGCCGCGGGGGAGCATCAAATCGAATACGGAGCTGAAGCGTAGCCGCCGGAGTGAACCATGATGGGTGTGACCGGAACTTTATCAGTTGCCGGGTATTTTCACCTTCCATTTCCCGGCCAAGGCTTCCGCGGGGAGTTCCCAAACTAGGCGATGTAGGTCGGCCAATCTGGCCGGATCGTATAATAGTTCTATTTTTTCCTTGCGGGACAGGCTGCTCGGTCCGAAACTCAAGGCCTTGCTCTGAATAGACAACCGGCGTTGGACGATCCGGGGAGCTAACGATCGCGGACCGCCCAATAAGGTCAAATGCAAAGCATTTACTTCCGGGTCGACAACAGCCCGGATAAAGCCATCGGAGGGCGGTATGGACAGAACGGATGTTCGGGTCTCGGTTTTCCGAATGAAATGAGTCAGCAGTCTGATTTCCGGTGGAGGATCGATTTCTTCTTGGATGATCAGCCAACGGTGTTTTCTGAACCAGCGACCAACTTCGGCTCTGCTGGTCAGAACTGACATGGGGATGGCTAACAGCAAACCTGCCAGGATTGGAGTCAGCCACCAGAAAAAAGAGCGGTTGACGAAAAAAACCACGACTCCCCAGATCAAGCCGATAATGGTTCCGGCCCAATGAAAATGAATGGCCTCCATCCAACCAGTTCCACGGTCTTCCCTGCTCTGAGAGCCCCAGCCCACTTGGTGGCCGATTAGAGTCAAGAAAACAAATTTGCTGTGAAATAACATACGAACCGGCGCCAGCAGCGTGGAAACCAGGACCTCGAGGAACATGCTGGCGGCCAGTTTCCGGGCGCCGCCGAATTGTCCGGAGCGACGCTGCGAGATAGTGATCAGGAACCAACAAAACAGTTTGGGCAGGAACAGCAAAACTACGGTGGAGGCCATCAAGGCGATGGCCCATTGAGGGTACCATACCGGCCAATCGGGAAAAATAGATCTGGCGGAAGAAAAATAGATAGGAGTCCGAAAAACATCGACAAAAGCTTCCGCGGTGCTCAAGGCGAGAAAAATCAGCCATAGGAGCGCAGAACTGTAGGCCATGACTCCGTTAAAAAACAAAGCTCTTTGAATTATTTTCAGCCCTTTGGCCGGGATGATTTTTAAATGCTGTAAATTCCCTTGACACCAACGCCGGTCGCGTTTGAGTTCGTCCAAAAGCGTTGGCG
>JADFXS010000280.1:3041-4468 GCA_015233515.1 Deltaproteobacteria bacterium
TCGGTAAAAGCCTGGACGCGAATTATGGCGTTATGACCCCAGTACTGAGCATCTCCCAACAACCAGTAATGCAAACCGGCGGCAAACATCGGGCCGTAGGCATGGTGGGCGAATTGTTGGATGCGGGCGATGAGTGTTTCCCTGTTTACCGCCACGGGCGCGGTCTGGATAATCCCGGCGGTGGGGTGGACTTCCATCATGCGGACCATGCTGACCAGCGTGGGGCCGGACATGATACTGTCCGCGTCAAAAACGATCATGTATTTGTAATTTCGCCCGTACCGACGACAGAAATCAGCAACGTTGCCACTCTTGCGTTTCAGGTTTACCCGCCGGCGCCGGTAATATATCCGGCCAAATCCATCGACGTCCCGGCAAAAGTCAGCCCAGGCGGCTTCTTCTTGGACCCATTTGTCCGGGTCTTGGGAATCGCTCAGAATAAAAAAATCGAAATGCGGCAACTGTCCGGTTTCTTTTAGTGATTCGTATGAGGCTCTTATTCCGGCTACCACCCGGTCCACATCTTCATTGCAGATCGGGACCAATATCGCCGTTCGGGAATGCGGGTTAATCGAGCCCATGTAATCATGGAGTCGGTTGGAAACGGCGAAATAGTCGCCCTTGTGGAGCAGGATCAGGAATCCCGTGAGTGCAGTCAAAAAGCCTAAGGAAATCCAAGCAAACAGTATCCCAAAAACGATAACGATGGTGAGTTCCAGGAACGTGGACCCTTTGTGAGGCAAGACGCCGGCCATATAACTGCTGGCGATGATCGTAGGCGTCAGCACTAACAGGAACAAGATGAGTCGTCGATACGAGGCGATTTTGGCCCACGGTTCGTTTATTATTGAGTTATTCATATGATAATGATTAGCCGGGATGCGGTGGTCATCCCTTGGGAAAGGTTGGTTTAGAAAAGCCCAAGGCTGATGATTTGTGTTTTAAAATAGCCGATCAACAGTGCGGTTTGGGCCGGCCAAAACAAGTCTCGAAAGACTTGACCCCAGGAATGACACTCCAAGTTCGCCGGCGGCATATGAGTGCGATTGATTTCCGGTTGTGCGACTATTTTCGGGAGGCGGGGGCATTGGTTGTCTGTGGTGGTCTGGAGGCGCGATCCAGTCTGATATCGGCTCATAATTTGAATTAAGGTTTTCATGGTAAGAGTCACGGCGGAGTCCGCGGTCTGGGCATCATTGGCTTCGGAACGGGCTTTCCCCAGAGCCTCAACCGCGATCTTCAACTGCAAATCAGCCGGCAGGCCAGTCGCCTGCAGGTAAAGGAGGACCCGTTGTCGGGCAGTCGACCATATAGGATCATCAGGTGATGTTTCCGGGTCAATAATCAGATGAACAGCATGACCTTCTTCGTTCGGCACGGCCATCCCGGTCAATGATTCCAGATCGGCTTTGTGATGAATCATAAAG
>JADFXS010000281.1 GCA_015233515.1 Deltaproteobacteria bacterium
CTTTTAGCCGAGCCTTGGATTCTCCATCTAGTATCAAGGTTCCAGCCACGGCCGGATCTGCGCGCCCGGCCCAGAGCATGCAGGGCCAGATCAGAAATATTAAAATTAATTTTTTTATATCGGTCTTTTCGTGGTTCAATTCCGATTACCGGGTTGTAAGAATAAAGAATAAACGGCTTGGAGGTTTGATTGAATATTCTCCTATAAGCGAACGGTATCTGCCGGACTAGGCCAAAGGTTGTTTTTTTCCGTTTTACCGAACAATGTCATAAATGGTTTTGATTTTCGACCGATCCGGCGGCCTAGGCTTCCGGCTGACAGTGAGAACAGAAATGCGTTCCCCGGCCGGCCAGCACTATCCTGGTGATTGTCTGACCACACTTGGGGCAGGGCTGCCCGGCTTTGCCATATACTTGGTGACGGTTTTGGAATTCGCCGCCCACCCCCATCAAACCCACGTAGTTATTGGTAGTCGACCCGCGGCAAGTTATGGATTCAGATAAAATTCGAACCATTTCCTTGTGAAGTTTTTGAAAATCATCCCTATTGATCGAGTCGGCCGGGCGACCGGGGTGAAGACCGGCGGCAAATAATGATTCATCCACATAGATGTTGCCCAGGCCGCTGACAATTTTTTGATCGAGCAACACGGCTTTTATCCGAGACTTTTTCCCGCTGAGGCGCAAGGTGAACTTCTCGGTGGAAATTTCCAGGGGATCCGGACCAATGGCGTCGGATTCGAGCCAGGCTTCGTACCCGGCCTGGTCCAGCCCCAGGAAATAGCCGAATTGTCTCTGGTCTTCGTACAATAAAACGGTCTGATTATCGAAAGTGAAAATCACGTGCACGTGTTTGGGTATAGGCTCGGACAGGCCGCTGGAACAGAATAAAAAATGTCCGGTCATTTTCAAGTGGATGACTAAATACCGGTTTTCGGAAAAGGTCAAGACGATGAACTTGCCTCGTCGTCGGGCGCCGGTGATTACAGCGCCGGAAAGAAGCGTTCCGAGGCGCCGTGGTCCGGTCCGAACGATTTTGGGCAAGCTGACCCGGATTTTTTCGATTTGCCGTCCTTGAACCAAATGTCTAAGGTCGCAGACTATGGTTTCCACTTCCGGTAATTCAGGCATGGCGTCTCCATTGAAAATCAGATATTGGGATCATGGGCTGCCCGCCGCTCGCGGCTATAAAATCTTTTCCATGGCAATTTCGCCGCATTCCGGAAACTTGATGCATTTAAAACAATCCGCCCAGATTTTCTGCGGCAAAGCGATTTTTTCGATACGGTTATATCCTATTTTTTCAAAATAATCAGGAATATAAGTAAGAACGAATAGGCGATGCACTCCTAAAGAGACGGCTTCGGTTTCGCAGGCGGCCAGCAGGCGGCGGCCAAGATCAGAGCCCATGAATTCCGGGTTGACGCCGAGTGAACGGATTTCCGCTAAATCTTCCCAACAAATTTGCAGAGCACAAGTGCCGGCCAGGGGCTTAGGGCTACCCTCCTGAACTGTTATATAGAAGTCGCGGATACGTTCGTAAAGTTCGCTCAGACTACGGCCGAGCATTAGGCCTTTTTGGGAGTAATTCAGCAATAGTTCATAAATAGCGGGAACATCCTGGATCTGGGCCTTACGAATAATAAACACCAATAGCCTCCTGTGAGAAAAATATAATTATTACCATAATCATAAAATACAAGGTGGGGAAAGGGAAAGATTGGCAAAAGAAGGGTAAATTAATAAGTCCGCCCCGAATAAACGGAGGGGCGGACTAATACGGGGGGCGAGGGTATTCGGCCTGGTTTGGCCGAGACTGTTTTTTACCCGCGTGATTCGCGGCGCGGCGGACGACCACCGCCGCTGCCTCGTTCCCTGGCTTCGTTAACGCGCAGGGTTCGGCCACCCATTTCCCGGCCGTTTAAAGCCTCAATGGCCGCTTCAGCGTCCGGTGGGTCCATCTGGACAAATCCAAAACCTTTCTGCCGGCCGGTTTCCCGGTCCGTAATTAAATTAACCGAATGAACACGGCCGTATTCGGCAAACAGGTTCTCCACTTGAGCGGCTGAGGCGCTGTAGGGGAGATTTCCAACATAAATCGTCTTCATACTTGCTCCATCTCCTGAAAAAAGCGGTGCTCTGTTAACAACCGGCCGACGCCTCCCAGAATTTCCGGGTCGCCGACATTTTCCAAGTCCATAAATGTGCTGCCCGGAATCCCCCGTCGCCTCCGGTTCCATGGTCTATTCTATGGACATCAAATGGTAATGAAATCTTCATTATTCTGTCAATAAAAAACCACGATGATTTAAGTTAAAAGCAACTTTTACGTCAATAAAACTAGTATTTTAATAGAACTTTTCCTGTGCCGCGTCTCCGGGCGAATTCAAAGGCGGCAATAAATTGATCGAAAGGATAAATCGCGGCGATTAGAGGACGAACGTCGAGTTTTCCGCGTTTAAGAAATTCCAAAGCTGGTGGGAATTTCCCGCAACGTGAACCTACAATCGTAATCTCCTGGACGACTAACCTGGCCAGGGCCAAGTCAGAGGATAAGTGGCTGGTAGTCTTGGCGACGATGATTCCTTTGGGCTTGATTAAAGCTAGTGCGAAATTAATGCCTTGAGGTCTGCCGGTGGCTTCAATCACGATATCAAATATCCCGGCTCGACCGGACAACTGTTCCGGAGTTTCATCCTGAGCCAGATTGACTACCTTAATTCCGAAATCAACCGCTATTTTAAGACGTTGAGGCTGTTTTCCGAAAAACGTCAAGTCCGGACACAGGTTATGGAGGGCCAACGCGGCCAGTAAGCCCAATTTGCCGTCACCCAAGATCGCCAGGCGCTTATGGGCGGACAGAGGCGCTTGTGTCGCTATCTGGAGTATCGCGGCCAAAGGTTCCGTAAATACCGCCTGTTCATCGCCCACCGATTCAGGGACTTCGAAAATATTGGACAAAGGAGCCAGCAAATATCCAGCAAAGCATCCATCCCAGTCTTTGATACCGATAGCCTTACGGTCCGGGCAGTGACGCGGGTCGCCGCCCAGGCAATCAGGGCAGAGGCCGCAACCGCAATTTATTTCCGCCACGACTCGTTTGCCGATCAAGTCCGGCCGGGAAGGAGCTTCGGCCCCCACGCCCACGAATTCGTGGCCAGGTATGCCGGCAAAGTGATAATACCCAGCCCAGAGTTCAATATCGGTCTGGCAGATGCCGGCCATGGTCACTCGAATAAGCGCTTGGTCTCGGCTGGGCTCGGGTTTTGGCTGCTCTCGCCACGAGGCAATCTGATTTTCGAAGAAGATGGTTTTCATGGTTTGACTTTCCTTTTCCGGCAAGAGGCCTGAAACCTAAATCCACCATCAAATCGCGGACAGGGCGCGTAAATCCTAGGCGAAACGCGAAGTTGGACCGATTTTGGCCCACAGGCGTATTCACCATACGTCGAGGAGCCAAAATCGGGAAACGAGCGTTGCAGCCAGGAGTTACGTGCCTCGATTCCCGCAAGTGGTGGATCATGGTGAAATCGCCGGATTGACACTTGCTAGCTCCTAGTATAAAGATATAGATGATCACATTATAATGGTTATTGCACGAGAGGCTCAAGTTCCGAGCCGGTATAATCAATAATTAGCGTTTATTCGAGGCAAATATCGATGCTTAGGGAATAACCGGCTCCGGATAAGGGTTTTGGCATCTTCCGGTCAGCGAGATATGAGTAAATGAGCGCCCGAAGGTTAATTCTGAATTTTCTGATGGCCTTGGTGGTGGCTGCCCCCCTGGCCATCATGGAAGGGCGTCCTGTTCCCGAGTTTCCGGTGGTCTCGGTCCCGGTGATATTAAAATCGACACCGTCATTGATCCCTAGTATTCGGCTCAAGAAACTCACCGGTCCGGACCTCATAGAACTGACCAGCCAAAAAGCCTTGCGTAGTTTACCGCCATTGGAGTCTCTCCGGGTTTATGATTCATTAATCAAGCGGGTAGCCACTGATTTTCGAATTTCACCCGCTTTGGTTAAAGCCATTATCCGGGCTGAATCCAATTTTAATCCCCAGGCGGTTTCCGCCATGGGCGCGGTGGGTCTGATGCAGATCCGCCCCGAGGCCGTAAAGCAGGTGGGGCTGGTCCTGACCACCGATCCTAAAGCCAATATAGTGGCCGGAGTAAAATATCTAAAATATCTGCTGGACATGTTTGAAGACGACGAAACCTTGGCCGTGGCCGCTTATAACAGCGGGCCTACCAGCGTCCTCAAATTTGGCGGAGTGCCGCCTTTTGAAGAGACTCGCCAGTTTGTCAGCCGAGTGATGCTTTATTATCACTCTTATCTGGATTCATAACCAGTTTTAGGGTCCCACGGGCCTGACGGAAAAATACTCCTTATTTCCTGCGCCCTTTTTTGGCTTTGGCTTTGTCTTTTTTTATCGGTTCCGCCGTGCGGCTCTTTTCATCC
>JADFXS010000282.1:0-3598 GCA_015233515.1 Deltaproteobacteria bacterium
TCTTCATGCCATGGGCCGCGTCGCCAAGTTGTTTCAAATTCGCGGTCTCATGGCTCTGATGAATGATTTTAAGAAGATCGTTAGCGCCTTCTACGTACAGATCAATCATTTTGCAGAGAAAATCCTGGTTGAATTCCCAATCGGGAAAATATTCACTCAGCTTGTCGTAATCAATTGTCGGAATTCTGGTTACCTGGTCGCCGGTTCCGAATATTTTCTCCTGGATGGTTTCAATATCCGACGGTTCGGCGGCCTGGAATACGCTTTCCGAAGTTGTTTCCACTTCCGCGCTTTTTCGGTGGATAGGGCATCTTTCCAACATTTTCTGGAGTTGAGTGATCCGCACCGGTTTACTCAGGTAATCGTCCATCCCCGCAGCCAGATATCGTTCACGATCGCCTTCCAGGGCGTTGGCGGTCAAGGCGATGATCACCGGCCTGTCTTTGGTGGATAAAGCATCCCGCAGATACCGAGTGGCCTCCAAGCCGTCCATCTCCGGCATTTGGACATCCATTAAAACCAAATCATATGATTGACGTTGAAAAGCCTGTATCACTTCCAGCCCATTGGCGGCGACGTCGGCGCGGTAACCCAGTCGCTCCAGCATCATCAGGGTGACTTGCTGGTTTACCGCATGGTCTTCGGCCAGCAGGATCCTTAGAGGGCGGTGCCGGCCCAGTTCCGTATCAACACTTTCCGCGGCTATTGACGGATGATCGGCCAGCGCCAGGTGATCGATAAAAATATTGGTCACGGCATCGAACAACTGGGACGATTTGATAGGTTTGTAAAGACAAGCGGATATTTTCAGCTTATCCGGCATGGTATCCATACGCCCCAGGGAAGTGAGAATCATGATAGGCAGTTGCCTGGCATCACGGGACTTACGGATTTCCTTGGCCAAAGTCAGGCCATTCATTTCCGGCATTTGCATATCCAAAATGGCCAAATCGAATGACTGCCCCAATTCGATCAAGGTCAAAGCTTCAGGACCACTGGCAAAGACCGCCGGCAGCATGCCCCAGTTATGGGTCATTTGAGTCAGAATCTTGCGGTTGGTTTCGTTGTCGTCCACGATCAATACCCGTCGGCCTCTAACCGCGAGCAGCATATCTTGAATATGTCCGGAGAGGACGGTTTCCGCCTGACGGACCTGAACGGTAAAGTGAAAAATCGATCCCTGACCCAATATTCCTTCGCTCTCCACCCATATCCGCCCATTCATCATCTCAATCAGTCTCTTACAGATGGTCAAACCGAGGCCGGTGCCGCCGTATCTTCGAGTCATGGAACTGTCCAACTGGCGGAACGGTTCAAAAAGGCCGTCCTGTCGATCCTTGGCAATGCCCAGGCCGGTATCTCGAATAGAGAAATGGAGGGTATGGAACGGAGCCTCATCCTCGGATGACTCGGTGTCCAGATTCACGACCACTTCGCCCTTCTCGGTGAACTTGATGGCATTACTCACTAGATTGACCAGAACCTGCCGCAGCCTAGTGATATCTCCGAACACAGTCTCCGGAACACTCGGTTCCATCAGATAGGCCAGATCCAAGCCTTTTTCGTCGGCCTTCGGTGATAACAAGTCTAATGCGCTTTCCACGCAATCGCGGAGACTGAACGGTTGATTTTCCAGTTCCATTCGGCCGGCTTCGATTTTGGAGAAATCCAGAATGTCGTTTATAATAGTCAGAAGGGCATCGCTGCTTTCACGGATAGTTTCGACGAACTGACGCTGTTTCACCGATAAAGACGTCTCCAGAAGCAGGCTGGTCATGCCGATGACCCCATTCATGGGCGTGCGTATTTCATGGCTCATATTGGCCAGAAATTCGCTCTTGGCCCGGTTGGCCTGCTCCGCCTGCTCGGCAAATTTTTCCACTTCATCCTTGGCATCCATCAACTCATCACGAAGCGATTCCGAAACCTCCAATGTACTCTTCAAGTCCTGGGCGTATAGTTCGGCGGCCTCCCGAGCCTCATGAACGTTACGCTCGTATTCAAGTCGGGCGATCACGAAGTGGGAAAATGAGCGGGTCATGGAGGCGATTTCGTCGTGACCTTCGGTATCAAAGGGACTGTTTTCTCCGCGAGCCTGGGCGTCCATGGCTCGTTCCAATCCAATCAACCTGCCGATAACGGAACGATGGATAAAAATATAAATAGCCACGGCCACGACAAGTGTAAATAGGGTGGTGACCAACAGAATTACGTTAAAGGAAGCATTCAGCCCTTCAAGGGATGTGGCTCGCCGCTCAACTTCCTTGGAAACAGTCTCGTAGAGGGCATTGACATTGCCACGCAATATGCGCACTATTGCGTCGTTTTTACTTAGCAGATCAGATATTTCCGCCCCAAGAACCAGTTCCCGGCGGCGGGTTTCAAAAGCATTGCCCGCCGACGAACCGAGTCGTTGAGTATCCTCGACAGCCTGGCGTAAGCCCGGCCACTCAGGAGAAATCAAACGCTTGTCAGTCTGATGAAATTGGCGTTCCAGGGCTTCAATGTCCGAGAATTCGATGGCGGCTTGAACACCCAGGATGGCTAAGGCCCGGGCTTGGATATTCTGAAAAATCGCCTTTTCCTGTTCGCCGAGCTTTTCGTCGATCAGGCCTTCGATCTGATTTAGCAAAACGCGCATCTGCCGGATGTTATCGTCCAGCCGAGAAGTGGTTTGCAACCGGCGCTCGGTCGCGGTCTCGAGTCGTTTCAGATTACTGATCAGGTTATTAAATTGCTCGATGATCGCTTTTACTTGGCCATCTGGACCCTCAGCCTTTTGAAGTTGCGCCTGGATATCCTCTCTTATGGCGGCTTCATCCCATATTTCCCCTAAGAGAGTCCGCCGCACCTGATCGTTTCGGGTGGCAGCCACGCCGGAAGCCTTGGTGGCGGTCCTCCTGGCCATGTCCATCAGACGAGCCGTGGCCATGACGGTCTGAATCCGGTTTGTCGCCATGTTGACGACGTTTTCCTTAAACAAATATAAAAATCAAACCTGATGAGATGATCGCCGCAAAGGTTATGAGTGACAGGCCCACCAGGACCTTGGTGCGAATGGTCAGGTTGGATAACATGTGGTCAAGACTCCTCGATCGACCATTTTGTGATATGGCGGCCTATTAACAATCCACGCAGAATTGCATTTCGTAAAGTGAAAATCTTTATTGAAATCCAGGTCGTGAAAAGCTTCGCTCACAGCTCAACCTAGTTCGATAATATGGCTTGAACAAGTTGTCAACGATATTCGGATACCCTTAATTCACAACTTACGCCTCGATGCTCGCAAGTGATTGATCAGGGTAAGCCTCATTGATTGCCCAAACTTAAAAATCATGCTAATATCCGTCCATTCAATCTGATATAAATGGTACTATTTTTTTATCAACGACTCTAATGGTTGCTTGCTCAAGGGATGCGTTTTAAACGGAATAGAACACGTTAACAAATTGATACATTCAAGAAATCCACCTTTTTAATCACAACCTTACCGAATGTTACATTAGCCGACCACGCTCCGCGAACGTGACGACTTGACCGAGGATAAGCATACCTAATCTAACCATAGGAGGTTGATCATGATCTTTCCAAGACGCAC
>JADFXS010000282.1:3608-4452 GCA_015233515.1 Deltaproteobacteria bacterium
TTACTATGACGACCTTTTTTACCAGTTTTTCTTTCGTTCCTGCTATCGGTGACGTGGCTGATCCGCGGCATGGTCCTGGCCGGCTCGGCCGACTGGCCGCTATCCAACCCTTTTGAAAAGCCCCAAAACACACTCCAGTTCTCGGCCAACGGGCACCTGTTAGCCTTCAAGACCGGCCAAGTGATCGTGGCCGCGGCCGACAAGGCTCTGAAGATCGAGTTCATCGGCGCTAACGCCGTTAACCCTTCGGCCAAGGAAATCACATCCGTTAGCGCCGCCGATAAACCTGCGCCCTTGAACCAGGTGATTTACGCCAATCTGTGGGACGGCGTGTCTCTCCAATATGAAAAAAACTCGGACGGTGTGGCTAAAAGTACTTACTACATTTCGCCAAACCATGCCTCAGCGGTGGAAAAAATACGCCTTCATTATAATCGCCCGGTGCAATTGGCGACCAACGGAGATCTACTCGTGGGCTTCCCCAACGGTCGGATGACGGAATCCAGACCCGTGGCCTGGCAAGAAGCAGACGGTGTCCGGATTCCGGTCAAAGCCGAATACAAATCTTTAGGAACTCATGAAATCGGCTTCGAGGTGTCCGAATACACGCCCAGCTTACCCTTGATCATCGACCCGATCATGTCTTGGAACACGTTCATGGGTTCGGCCGGCGGAGATGATTTCATTTTTGCGACCGCGGTTGATCTAGATGGAAATATCTATGTCGGGGGATATAGCAACGCCACTTGGGGCGCACCGATCAACTCCTATACCGGCGGTAATGACGGTTTCGTGGCCAAGCTGAACTCCAGCGGTGTCCGGCAATGGAACACCTTCATGGGTT
>JADFXS010000283.1 GCA_015233515.1 Deltaproteobacteria bacterium
CCGATCGACGACGGCTTCAGGGCCGCCTCCCAGACAAGTTCTTCGATCCCCTCATTTATCCGACGCTTGTCGGTCGATGTAATCGCACCGTTTTCCAGCAATAATTTCTTGGACACGCGCTGGCCTATCCGGCATTCCAGCGGAAGGGCCAGGGCGGCGACAACATCCGATACATTCATGACCCTGCCTCCGGTAAAATAACCAGAAATGCCACCACCTCAAAATCGTTCATACCGGCGAATTCACCCTTGCCGGCGTGAGTGCCTCCGGGAGAAAACATGCTGGCCACGGCCCGCTCCTCTTTTTTGCCGCCAATAGAGGTCACGGCGGCGGCGAGCAGTTTTTGGACGGCAGTCATGTTCTCGCCGTTGCGGGTGGATTGGTCAAAAGCGGCGCAGGCTGGTTCGTCGGGATAGTCTCGGCCGACACAGAGTCGTCTGAGCCGGTCGAGAATCTGCTTAACCTGGGTATATGGTAGCAAGGCCGAACCTTCATTACCGATATGGACCAGATAGTAAGGGGCCAGAGGATAACCGGGTTCGGCTGACTTGAGGGCGGCTTCGCCTTCGGCCCGCAGACAAAAAATTACGCCGGGAGGTATGGCGGCATCACCGGTTCCGGTGGTGGTTGTCACCGCAAGTGCGCCAAGGGGTATACTTTCCTGTTGGGGTCGGTGCTCCTTGAGAAAGCCGGCCAGGTCAATGCGAAGATCGGTGAGAGTCAAGTCGGTAATGGAGACGCCGCTGGAGAGGTCCTCCAGGTCGATGACGGCATCCTGCAGCCGGAGGAGTTGCTTGCGGCGGTATTCCAGGTCATTCATCTGGTTACCGGATTGGAGCTCGATCAGGTTTTCCTCGCCGGTGGCGGAAACATCCAGAAGCACCATGCGACCGCCGACACGTTGTTCGAGCTTGATGTATTCCTCCAACTCCATGTTGGGCCAAAAATTGACGAGCTGAATGCAGGAATTGGGCGAGCCGATGCGGTCGATCCGGCCGAAGCGCTGAATGATGCGGACCGGGTTCCAATGGATGTCGTAATTGATGACATAATCACAATCCTGCAAATTCTGGCCTTCCGAAATGCAATCCGTGGCGATGAGCAGATCGAGTTCTCCCTCGCCCGAAAGTTCTGCCGGGCGCTCCTTGGAGCACTGCGAAAATGCGGTCAAGATGCCGGCTAAATCTTTGTGAAGATTGGGCAGTGTTGTCCGGTTTTGGCCGGTTCCGGTAACCAACGCACTATGAAGGCCGAGGCTTTCCAACGACCAGGGCGCCAGTTGCTCATAGAGGTAGCCGGCCGTATCGGCAAAGGCGGTGAAGATAATTAATTTACGGTTGCCGGGATTGATGGGGTAACGGCACTTCTGTTCGATGATCCGGCGCAAAGCATCCAGCTTGGCGTCAAGCGACGCTCCGATCTGCTTGGCCGCGGCATAGAGGGTAACCAGTCGGTTGCGGTCCTCAATCAGGTCTTGCTTCCAACGCACCAGGTCCACGTCTTGAAGCAATACCTTTACCTTGCGGCCGACAAGAAGGGTCTCGAAAGCCGGGTCATCGATATCCACGTCTGAAATATCCACTTCCTCAAACGATTCTAAGTGGGCCTCGATTTTGGTCAGCGTTGCCTCAACGTCGGCAATCTGGCGACCGAGAGTCAAGGTAAAGGAAGATACGGCGCTTTCCATGCGTTTGAGGGCATTAATGCGGAGGAGGTGAACCAGGCTCTCTTCACGGTCTACCTGGCGGAAAAATCCCTCTCCGCCACGAATCGCAGTACTGTAATGCGTCAATCACTCGATCTGATCCGATATTGCTGATCAACTTCATCTGGATAACTCACGCCGGTAGTCTTGGGATGGAAAAGGTATTGATGATGCCCTTGCTGGTAGCTGAGCCCTACTCTGAAAGTATTCAGTTTGAGGGATGATACCTTTTTAGCGGTAGTTTGTAAAGCGGATAGCAAGAAGCCGAAAGGGAATCTAAGTCTGAATATCTTTGACTCCGTTGTCAAAACAGCCGCCCTGCGAAATTATTCCCCGTCGTGTTAAGTCGCCAGCCATTCAGTCGAGATATTATCATATCTCAGAGATTCTTGCAAAAATAGTTTCCGTACTGAAAATTCAACACAATGGTTCCACTTGGGATGCCATCTACATAGCAATCATAACAATGGTTTGACTTATGATGATAGTCTCGTGCGATATTAGCTAACCTGGCATAGTATATTTCTTTTTTGAAATGGGTTACCCCCGATATCGTTTTTGATATTTCCTTGGCGCCAACATCACAAACCTTGGGCAGATCATCGCTCATTTGCTCCAACGTCATGTTTAGTTGGCATTCCAGGCGGCTATTTTCCTTGATTACTTCTTCACCCTTCTTAGGGCGCCCCGGCTTCCTTCTCGGTTTTACCTTGGCGTAGTCAGTCTAAGATTTCCTTTGTGGCTTCTCCCGTGCTTCTATTTCGGGTGAATCACGAAAAATATGACCAATAAGCTGATCTGATAGATGCTGCTCGATCAAAGCCGAATGAATTCGCTCAGGCAATTGAGTATCTGAGAATTCGGAAAAGGCCCTGGAGAATGTGGATTCGCGGGGTACGCTCCCTTTACTTTTCCATCCGCAGATGATGCGCATTTGGCTATCGGTAAGTAGTCTATCTATTAATGCCTAGTGGTTGATATATCATATACCGCCTTAGCAACAAATGAACGTGCGATAGCTGCTCTTTCAGCCGAAGGTCGCCCCATAGTGTTATGAGGTGATGACACGAACAGCTCGACACGAATTAGTTCCAGTATTGTCAGTAATTGTTTGCTATTGTCGGTTAATTCACCAAGTTCTTCTTCAAGCCATGGAAATAGGCACTTTTGAATATTCTGCCAATATCGGGATAGCCTATAATGCAGTTTCATAATATTACTCTTATGTTATAGTTACCGAAACGAGTATTTATATAGCTTAATGATATATATATTATATGAAATAAAAACATATTTCAATGAAGATAGGTTTAAATAATCACTTTTCTTCGGATGCGCTGGCTTGAACAAAGCCGCTCAAGAGTTTTACAAGAGGCTCCAAGAACAAAGCGGATCGCCACCAAAAAGCTTTTTAAATAGCCTTCCGCACAACATTAGAGCAAGATTTTACCGCTACTTGAACCACTTGATTCAAAATAATGATCGATTGGAAGGTGCGGCATTCAGAAAGCTTCATGATTACCCATTGGAAGAAATACGGATCAAATCGTCAAAAAATCTTTACTGGCTCATTATCCACGTAAAACCTGACGATATGATTATTGTGCTCCACGGATTCATCAAAAGGGAAGGCGAAGAAACGCCAAAAAAAGAACTGGAAATCGCCTACAATCGCGTTTTAAAACTTATTGGTTAATTTACTATGAAAAAACGACTGACCAGAGAAGAACTTCAAACAGCTAAGTTCAATCCTGCATACCTGCTGGACGGGCAAGCCTGTTTTCAGGAAAAAATGAAAGACCTTGAATTCAGGAAAGCTTATGAACAGGAATCGCGCAGGTTTGATATTGCTGAACGAGTCCGCAAAGAAAGAGAAGCTCAAAACTTGAGCCAAGACGCTACGGAAATTATCTACCTAAAATATTTTTGCGATTGAATATAAAAGATGGGGATTCACAGTTCATAGAAATTGCCTTGAAAAACATTCATATTTTTGAACACTCCGATAAAGATGTCGATATAGCACTGTTTGTCTGTTTACCTGATCAAAATATTTGCGATTTTAAGGTTATCCCACATACTTTGATTGCGAACAAAGCGACTATGGAAGAAAACAAAATTGCTGAAGGGGATGAGGTTTTATTTGCTGTTTATTCACTTCTCATATTGGTCAAAAAAGGAATCAGCCCATCATAAGATTTGGAAAGGTGGCTTTGATTTCAGAAGAAAAAATAGAGTGGGGAGAAAAAAAAATCGTAGACTTATATTTACTCGAATGTCAGTCTTTTGGTGGAAATAGTGGCTCTCCCTTATTTTGCCACCTTAGTCCATTCAGGACGCCTGTACCGGTTGTAATCCTGCGACCGTCTGTCTTGCTGCGGCAACATATCGGCGGCGTCCAGCAACCGGCGTTTTTCTCCTGGAGTCAGCGTCCGTTCCACTTCCAGTCCGTTGCCCACCGGCAACAGCTTCAGCTTCGCCATGGGGTGTTCACCCAAGCGGTGGTCACCTCCCCCTCCACCCCCTGCCCACAACATTAGGCTTCACGAAAGATACCTTTTGTTGGACGTTTTGGCAAAATAAGCTGGTGTAACATTGTTTGCATCATAAAATATTCCAGTATAGTATCTGTTAAATGGCACTTAATGTAGATGTGAAACGAATGTGATTTAATTCCGGCGCAAAAACATATCTTAATTCAAACATGTAACTTTCTGCTCAAATGCACCCGT
>JADFXS010000284.1:0-2904 GCA_015233515.1 Deltaproteobacteria bacterium
CTCTTTCGGATCGGGACGAGAGTAAGATGTTGGACCAGATACTTTGGCTGGGCCGAGTCTTGTCCTCTCGGGGTATGCCGCGGTTCTTGCTTCAACGGCATTTGGAAATATTACACGAAGAGCTGAGCCGGGCTGTTCACGAAAAGGTCAATGTTTATGACAAGCTCTTAAAGGGAGCCGATAAGCTCCGGGAATCAATCCATGGCATAATCAACGAGCCAGTCATGGAAAGCCTCGTGAGCGACTTTCTTGTTGAAATGGGGCGGCCGGGGGATTGGGCGGCCAGGGAAGCCGGAACTCTGGTCGTCGGGGCCGTGGCGGACAAACAGGCCGGAATGGATAACGCCGATGAGGCCTTGCTGGTCTGGTTGGCCGATCCCGGCCGCTTCTCGGACCAATGGGCTGTCGCCGTGCGCCATTTGGCCCAAAAAGCCTGGGACACGGTTAGGCCTAGTTAGCCGATGTATGTGATTTCGCGCTGTTTCAGCCTCGCTAATGGAGTTGGTTGATGATTCCGTCTGAAATTTATGAAGGCTACTTGTCCAGCCTCCTGCGCGGAGACAGGGGAGGTTGCGCGGCCAGGATCAAGGACTTGGTCGCGCTGGGAACACCAGTCAAGGAAATTTATGTGGACATGTTTCAACGTTCCCTGTACCAGGTGGGGGAACTCTGGGAATACAACCGTATCAGCGTGGCTATGGAGCAGATGGCCACCTCTATAACCGAAAGTCTGCTTTCACTGCTTTACCAACAAATTTTCGCCGGCCCCCGCAAGGGACGAAAGGCCATCGTCGCCTGCGTCGCCAATGAATATCACCAGCTCGGGGGGAAAATGCTGGCCGATTTGCTGGAAATGAGCGGGTGGGACGCCTATTTTCTTGGAGCCAACACTCCAGTCCTGGCCATGATTAAGCTCATCGGAGAAAAACAGCCGGACTTCCTGGCTCTTTCCCTGGCCGTTTATTCCAACTTCGGCAACATGATAGATGCCGTCAAGGAGGTTCGCCAAACTTATCCCCTGCTACCCATTTTGTTGGGCGGTCAGGCTTTCCGCTGGGGAGGCCGGAACATTACCCGGCAGTGGTCCGACGTCACCTATATAAAGGATTTGGACCATCTGGAAACTCATCTGCAAATGCGTTTCGGCAATCAAACACAAGACGGGAATTAATCCACATGGGACAGTTTGAACAGGAGATGCTCGATTATGTGAAACGCTTCTCCCCAATGGCCGTGCTGTTCTTCGACAACCAAGGCAAGGTCGTCAAGGCGAACGCTTTTGTCCAAAAAATACTGGGCGATGGGATAATTGGCCGGAATTTTTCGGAAATATTCGTGGACTTTCAAAGCGCCCTGAACTTGGAAAACCTGGCTCTTGAGTCTGACCAGGAACATTTGCTCCACTTAAACACTCCAAGCAAAATGCCGGAAAGCCTTTTTTTTCGCTTTTACCGACAGGGCGGACAGGTTCTGGCCATGGGGCATACCCCTCAAGACGAAAACGAGATTTTGCGTCGAAACCTGCAGGAGATATCGGCCGAACTGAGTAATGTCAACCGGGAGTTGAACAAGCGCAACGCTGAACTGGACTGGCTCAATGATCAAAAGAATCGCTTCCTGGGTATTGCGGCTCACGATCTACGCAGCCCGATAGGCCATATCCTGATCAGCAGCAGTTTTCTCATCGAGGAAATCGATCAATATCTGAACCCGGAGCAAACGGAATTTCTCAACATAATCAGAGATTCCAGCAAGTTTATGCTGGATCTGATCGATGACCTCCTTGACTTGGCCGCCATAGAGGCCGGCAAGCTGAACCTGAATCCCGCGCCGGTCGATTTGGTGGAATTGTTGCGGCGTAACGTCCAACTCAATCAATTATTAGCAGACAAGAGAGGTCTCTCGCTTGTTTTGGAATGTTGCGAGACGCTCCCGCCGATCAATCTTGACCAATCCAAGATTCAGCAGGTGATGAACAATCTACTCTCCAATGCAATAAAATACTCGCCGTCGCGCGGCCATATAGTGGTGTCTCTATTTAAAAGCGACCACGATGTCATTGTGTCGGTCCGGGACCAAGGTCCGGGAATACCGTCCACGGAGATCAACAAACTGTTTCAGCCTTTCAGTAAGACCAATATGCCGGCGCCCGGCGGTGAAAAGAGCACTGGTTTGGGTTTGAGTATCGCCCGCCGGATTGTGACCGGACATGGCGGGCGCATGTGGGTCGACAGCCGGGAAGGCCAAGGCGCTGCGTTCTTCTTCTCTCTTCCTATGGTGAGCCTGTGTAATGAAAAATAAAAAATCATCTCATGGTTCCTGCCCCGTGGTCGTTATTAAGTGGAGCCCTCCTTGCAAGAGCATTCAATTCATAGATAAAGCCGGTCAATAGACTCCGCCGCGATTTCCGCCCCAACGAAGACCTGTCGGCATCCTATCACGCCGGTCTCAAGTTCTTAAAAGTTACTTGAAAGAGGAGTAACCAACTTGTCGGACGAACTGATCCTATTGGTAGAAGACGACACGGTTTACCGTAAACTAATCCGGCGGTATCTTCTGGGCATGGGATACCCCGACCCTCTTCAGGCCATTAACGTCCAGGTAGCCTTGGACTTGGCCCGGAAAGAGCGGCCGGCTCTCGTGTTAATGGATATCGACCTTCCCGGCGGCATGGATGGCATTGAGGCGGCTTCGCTTATCAGGTCAAGCCATGGCATACCCGCTGTTTTTGTCACCGCGTTGACCGACCCGACCTTGATCGATCGAGCCCGTTCCGCAAAACCCGTCGGATACCTGGTCAAGCCGATTAACAAATTGAGCCTCCATGGGACTATTCTGATCGGGTTGGAAAGGCATAGGCTGGAGCGACAGTTAGAAGCAAGAGAAATACTACGAGCTAAGACC
>JADFXS010000284.1:2914-4436 GCA_015233515.1 Deltaproteobacteria bacterium
AGGAGTCTCTTCGCCAAAGAGAGGAATTGCACCGGACAATTCTCCAGACCACCAGGGACGGCTTCTGGATGTCGGACGTTCAAGGCCGTCTGATGGAAGTCAACAAAGCCTATTGCGAGATGAGCGGCTATAGCGAACAGGAATTATTGGCCATGAGCGTGGCCGATTTTGAATACTTTAAAACACCTGACGATATCACCGGGCATATTCAAAAAATTTTGACAACCGGCATGGACCGCTTCGAGACCCGGCATTGCTGCAAGGGTGGCCGAATTATCGAAGTGGAAATCAGCGCCCATTATCTGCCATGGAAAGAAGGACGAATTGTCGGTTTCCTGCGAGACATCACTCTGCGCAAACAGACGGAAGAATCATTGAGGGAGAGTGAGGCGCGCTTCCGACTGATCTATGAGCATATGGCGGTAGGCATAGCAAAAGTTTCACTGACCTTCAGAATCGAATCCGCCAACGCGGCCTACTGCCGGATGCTCGGCTACCGGGAGGAGGAGCTTATAGGCAAGCACCTTAAGGATATCACCCATACGGAAATCATTGAAGATAACTTCGCGAATATATACTTGCTCGCCTCAGGCGAAATCGATCACTTTCGTATGGAGAAAAGACTCACCCACAAAGATGGGCACACCATTTACGTCATCCTCGACGCCAACCTCATCCGCGATAATAAAGATAAACCAGCCTATTTACTCGGGAGCCTTGTGGACATCACCGACCGCAAGCGGATGGAAGATACGCTGCGAGAGAGCGAGGCGATAGAGAGTGCCTTATTAAACGCTCCGACCGATGCAATTTTTATGATTGGCCAGAAGGGTATAATTCTAAATCTAAACGATGAAACGGCTAAGCGGCTAGGAAAGATAAAAGAAGATATCATCGGCACCTGCATATATGACTTGCTGCCTCCGGATGTAGCTGAACGTCGTAAGATACTAATTAACGAGGTGTTTCGGACCGGTCGCTCGCTACAATTCGACGATGAACGTGACAATAAATATATATTTAACAACCTATATCCAATTTTCGACGCGAAAAGGAAAGTAAGCCGACTGGCTGTATATGGCATCGACATCACCGAGCGAAAGCGAATGGAGGAAGAAAAGGAAAGGCTAAGAAAACAGTTACTTCAAGCCCAGAAGATGGAGGCTATCGGCACGCTGGCCGGAGGGATCGCCCACGATTTTAACAACATTCTGTCGGCGATTATCGGCTATACCGAGCTTATTTTGATGGATACGCCGGAAGGTGATTCTAATATGGAATATATTAATAATGTTTTAAAAGCAGGTAGTCGGGCCAAGGATTTGGTCGACCAAATACTGAGATTCAGCCGCCGTTCCGAACAAGAGCGTATTCCTTTAGATCTCCAGCCAATTATTAAAGAGGCGCTGAAGCTCATGAGGGCGTCTTTGCCGGCGACTATTACAATCAAACAAAAAATTAAAGGTAAATCTTCTTGGGTTATCGCGGATCCAACCAAAATTTATCAGGTACTAATGAATCT
>JADFXS010000020.1:0-16725 GCA_015233515.1 Deltaproteobacteria bacterium
CTTGCGGAGTCTAAGCCTGGATAATCTCGCCGAAGTCGGCGGCAAATCGGCCAACGTCTTCTTAGTGAACTTACATATGAGCTTTGCCGAATGCTGCGACACTACCTTGAGCACCTTCGACATCCGATGGAAGAGGAGGAGGCACTCGAGAAGTATCTTCAAAAGGTCCAAATCTTCCTCAGCCATACTAAACATGATGACGACGGGAAGAGCATTGCTAATTTTATTCGTGATCGACTACACGGCAGCCATGGTTTGGCGAGCTTCTTTGACGTCAACGATATCCCCGCTGGTCTTCCTTTCCAAAAAGTCATACTTAAACAAGTCCGGCAAAGCGCAATGGTTGCGATTCACACGGACTCGTACTCCTCACGGGAATGGTGTCGGCGAGAGATCATGGAAGCTAAGCGATACAACATCCCGCTGGTTATTGCGAATTGTATCAGCGACCGCGACGAGCGAGGCTTTCCGTATTTGGGTAATGTGCCGATTGTTCGTATGGACCCGCACGCTTCAGATCGCATCGATGCAATTGTTGGCCGGCTCCTCGATGAGGTGTTAAAGGATTTCCTATGGCGGTGCCGGTTAGAGCTGTTCCGCGTCAACGATCCAGCAGTATTATTTTTACCGCGGCCTCCCGAACTCATATCACTAGTAGGGCTACCGCCTATAAAGGATGTACCCGAACCGACGATTATTTACCCGGACCCATCGCTCAGCGCAGAGGAAGAGAGTCTTTTCACAGCGGTAGCACCTCACGTGCGTATGTTTAGCTTGACTGAGTGGCTGGCGGGGATGAAACGATGAGTTACAGAGAAGCGCTAAGCAACCGAACCATGGCAATTTCCACATCAGAAAGTCCCGACATGTTGGTGCTAGGACTGAGCAACCAGCATTTGCGAGACGCAATGGCGGAAATCGCACGCCACTTGCTTGCATGCGGTGCAACTCTCGCCTATGGCGGAGACTTGCGAAAACATGGATTCACCAAGCTGTTATTTGAGCTTGTAGCCCGAAGTCAGCGCGATGTAGACGAAGACAACGAAAAGGCTAGTGTGCTAAACTACCTCGCTTGGCCTGTCCACATCCAGAAAACAGTAGCAGAAATTGATCAGTACAACAACGACCTAGCTGGCACAGCAGCACTTATTTTCTTGGATCTCGAGGGGCGAATATTGACCAAGGACGAACGCATGATAATGCCGCAAGTGCAACCGAGCGAGAAAGAGTGGGTCCAAGGCCTGACTTCCATGCGTAAGGTCATGTGTGATAAAACTGACGCCCGTATTATATTAGGGGGGCGGGTTGAGAATTATAAAGGATCTATGCCTGGAATAGCCCAGGAAGCCTTATTCTCACTGCAGGCGAAGCAGCCGCTTTTCCTGATAGGCGGCTTTGGGGGATGTACCCGTGACATTGCCGAAACACTGAACCTCATCTATCCTTGGAGAGATTCACCCTCTGCTTGGGCAGGACGTGAAATGTTTGAGAATTTCGCAGGCGATGATCTGAATAATGGCCTCTCGGCAGAGGAGAACGCCACGCTCGCTCGAACGTCCCACATTGATCAGGCGATCGCATTAATCCTAAGTGGCCTTCTCCGTCAAAAATGATACGCTCCACTACCGGAAGGAAACTCGTATGGCCTATCTCACTGAAGCCGAAGTTCAAGCTCGAGCAACCCAGGTCATCAGCTTACAAAACGAAACCGCTCAACAAATCTTAATGGAAGCAGTCGCTTCGGCGGAAGAAAAATTTGACGTGTTCCTAAGCCATTCGTCGGCGGAGTCGGATATTATTCTGCTCGGGGTAAAGGCCCTGCTCGAAGACTTCAACCTTAAGGTGTATGTTGATAAGTACAGTGACCCGCAACTGTCGCCCGAGGATGTTACCCGCGAGACAGCTGAAATCCTGCGTAGTCGGATGCGAAGCTCGAAAACACTGATCTACATTCATAGCCACCATTCCCAAAAGTCGCGTTGGATGCCATGGGAACTCGGCTTCTTTGACGGCTTGAATGGTAAAGTTGGTGTGCTTCCTGTCACGCGAAACCAAGAGGAAACCTTCAAAAATGAGGAGTATCTGAACCTCTATCCTTATGTGGACTTCGTACCGATGAATGGAAAAATGCAACCACAGTTTTGGATCAACAAGACTGTTGAGTTGTATGCTCAGCTTGATAGTTGGGTGAAGGGCAAGGAGCAAATTCGCAAGCATTGACTGACAAGAGAAATCTTATAATAACGCCATGCTGAAGTTAACAATCAACGGATAGACCATGGGCTCGGAAGACCTTGAGAAAGAAATCATACGTGACGTCGCGGCGTGTATAAGGCGAGAGATTCGTGAACGCCTTAGCTCAATTCGTCACCCAATAACTGGAGAGTTCGCAACTGTTGTGCTGGCAGGTGACACTTTCGAAGACATTACCCTCCGCGTGGAAGGATCGGCGGATCTATTGGACATCATTAAGGGACGGTTGTCACCGGAGGAGCTTGAATTGATGTCTATGGTCCCGATTAACGCTGAGCTACCGCCACGAGCGTTCTTGAGCTACGCATCTGAAGATCGTGAACTGGCCAAGAAAATCGCCGAAGGATTGCAAGCCAATGGAGTCAACATTTGGTTGGCGGAATGGGAGATCGGAGCTGGGGACAGCATTCGTCGCAAGATTGATGCAGGGCTCGAGGGGTGCACCCACTTCATTGTCCTGCTAACGCCTACTTCGATCACACGCCCTTGGGTGAATGAAGAGATAGACGCTGGCTTCATGCGGAAGGTGAATGCAAAGTGCCGATTGATTCCCCTCCGTCACGGTATAGCCGCCGATGCGCTTCCGCCGCTCCTAGCCGGCATGTTCGCCCCGGAAGTTGATGTGGATGCCTCAGACATAAAACAACTCGTGAACGATATTCATGGGCTGAGCCGCAAGCCGCCATTGGGCCAAGCCCCCCAGGCGGCTGCCGCGCCAAATACCGACTACTCGCCGGCCGCGACAGCAGTCGCAGGCATCTTCGTCGAGTTGACTCACCATGGTGAATTTGCTGATCCGGAACTTACAATCGACGAGATCGAAGAGAAAGCGAACTTGACAGAGGAGGACGTAGCAGACGCTCTTCATGAATTGCGCCACCTTCTCCTTGTGAGAGCTGAAAAAGTGTTACCCAGGGAAACGCTCTTTGCCGAGTTCGATCGGCATCTGAAGCCCTGGGACCCTGCCGAGGATGCCTTAAAGCTTGCAGCCGACCTGGTTAATGATCCCGAATTTCCGTTGTTGCCGACCGAGATCGCGGCGCATTACCGCTGGCCTGCCCGCCGTCTGAACCCGGCCATGGCTTATCTTCATGAGCGAGACCTTGCTCTTTTCTATTGTGAATTAGGTACGAGCCCTTACATTATCGGCTCCATCAGAAAAAGCGACGCAACTCGCAGGTTTGTGAAAAGCCGAAGCTAATGGGTGCGTTATTACGGGACGAGCAAGATGTTCAGAGTGTTTGTGGCTTAACTTTTTGGCCTGTCTAATACTGGCTAACTGAAAGTAGTGCAAGTTATGGCCTTAAATGTATTTATCAGCTACGACCACGATGACCAAAAACAGGTAGGAGGGTTCAAGTCACTGAAGAATAACCCCAACCATCCGTTGTTCTTTCATGATCATTCCTTGAAGAAAGCAGTAACGGACAGAAATGGAAAACCCAACAAGTGCTCACCAAACGACCCCAAATCAAAGCCCGTTCGTGATGAAATAAAAAAGAAGTTTGAGAATACGTCAAAACTTGTAGTTCTTATTGGCGACGATACCCACAATAGCGAATGGGTAGAATGGGAAATAAACACATTCTTTGAAATGAAAAAGCCTCTTTCGGGCGAGAACACTTGGAAACGAATCCGTGGCATGACTCTCAAGGGTTCCGAGAACGTAACGATACCTGACGCTTTAATAAATAAATCGACGGAAGTATTGTCGTGGGACCCAGAGGCCATCGATAAATGGCTAGATATTGATCCTGAGTAACACTTTAGCGCTTCGAAATAAATATTTGTAATATATTTATTTCACAAAGATATTAAGAAATTGGTCATTTTTAGTTTCATTTGAGTAACTTGTTTATAATTATACGCAATTCCGTTTTAATTTTCAAAAGGCTAAAGTGTTACGATCCTGATGCTTGAGGAGCCCCTAGTGTCAGCAGCAACCATCTTATTCACTGACATAGTCAGCTTTTCTAAAAAGCCAACAGCAGAGCAGCTGAGACTTGTTGAGGCTCTTACATCTGAGGTTATACATGAATTGCGCACCTTACTAATTCCTCCTCTCGATACGCCGAGCATTATTGCATTACCAACTGGCGATGGCCTCGCGTTGGCATTTCTTCATCGACCCAACCAGCCTTGGAATCGCACCACTGTTTTGAGCGTTATTCTCAGGATGCATAAATGGGCGTATGCTCAATCTTCCTCTCAAGTGGCGCTTAGAGTTGGAGTTCATGCTGGGGCTGTCGAATTTTTCACTGATATCAATGGCAAAGTCAACATTTGCGGTGATACGATTAATTATACGCAACGAGTTATGGATTCAGCTGGTCCATGTCAAACACTTTTTTCAGAAATAGCATTTAGACAATACATCGGAAACGAATCTGTCTATCCCCCATTGTTTAATAATCTCAATGCCGAATTTAAGGGACCAATAGAAGTTTATGCCAAACACGATCTTCAAATACCCGTCTATAAATTGACCTTTGATCCCGCAGAGCCCTACTGCTCGAACGATGATCCTGTTGCCAAGCATTTGATGCTGGTAACCTTAACTCCCCTTCCAAAAGAGATCGATGATTCTTTCAGTAAAAAGATTAACCAAGCAACAAAAATAGCCTTTATACTACTCACCGGTGATATGTTCATAACAAAAGTCAACGAAAGCAAAATTAATTTCTCAGAACAACTAAAACGCTTTTGGGTGTTTATGCCTGATCCCGAAATATATGACAATCTTCATCTGACCCAACCCCAAGCAACACCTCAATCTGTCAAGGAGTGTGTTCATAAATGGCAGGAGTTCTTCATTACACTAAAAAGTAAATTCCCATGCGCTGATTTAAAGCTCGGGCTGTTCAAGGAGCCGCCATACTTCGGGGCTTCGTTCATTGACTGGGAACGGTCTGGTGGGAAGATACATGTCAGCCCATATATATGGAATGTTACTGAGCCAAATTGTCCTGGATACGATCTCCTTTGGGTCGGTAAAAATCCATCTGTCGTTTATGAGAGCTACAGTGATGGGCTTCAATATCTTCATCAAAAAACCGATAATGAACTGGAAAAGTTAACTACCACCGACCTTGTCGGTGGCTTTTGAAGATCGGCAAGACTCCGGACATTGTCCTTCACCTTGCCTTTTTTTAGAAGGACCGAATCCAAGTTTTTTTACACTGCTTCCCGACATTGTGGGCTGCTCAGAGGAGTGGGGCCTCCGCCCCCCAACACTCCACCACCGGCTACCCTTTACCCACAACTATCTTTTGGTAGTTTTTGTTAAGTGTCGGGGAGGGGGTGCCTGGACGCCACGCGTTGTTTTTCGGCGATGCTAACAACTGGAGTGTTGATAATTTTCGCCTTAGAACGTCAAACTCCGACTTTGGGCCGGCGAAAGTGAAAATATGCGAAAAATTTTTACTGGCGAGTCAAAATATATATTTCGGTAAGAAGGGCGAGGTCGCGAAAACCACGCCAAAGGGTGATCCCCCCGGCATTCCGTCGGATTTTCGGTTCAAGTGTCCACCCAAGCGGCCGATCCAAAGGACGGCCTGCAACATGGACGGAGGTTCCTGAGCAAGATGGGGCGTAGGTTTATGGATGTAAATCCACAAGGTTTTTCAATCGTCCGAACTCAGCGCCACTGTGCATGGGGCCTTTGGGTTGAGTCGCGCCAAGTTTCGGCATTGGAGGATTCGCAAGGCCACGGTGGCATACAGGCAGACCATTTTTTCAAGTCTTTCGGCCGGATTTTGCAGTCGGGTTCATGGCGGGGGGCCAAAATGCGTTGCAAAACACGAAGCTGGAGCGCTTTCCGGCCGTAGGTGTATCACTGGGTTCATCAAGGCCGAATAGCGGGAAACGATTGTTGCAGCCAGCAATTTGGCACCGCAGCTGAAGGCGACTGCAAAATCAGGTTTTAACTGCCGATAACCGCTTGCCTAGTGGAATTTTCGTTTGACACCTCGTCACAATTAGGGAAAACTCCGTCCGAGCCGCCGCCTTAGGTTGCGCACGATTGAAGCTCCCTGCGCCAAGCCGCGGCGAATCTTCGACATGCAAGGAACGAGAAAATCTTTTATTTGCTCGCCGACCCCGCGGCACGCCACGGGAAATGCGCTCGCTTGCATGCTCGAATTGCCTGAAAAGGTGCCAGATATGTCGATCGAATGCGCGAAATCCGTAAGTTTGGTCCCGGAGATTCAGACGACTCCATCTCCTTCTTTGTTTCCGACCACCCTTTTTGTCGAGCCTACCACCCGATGTAATTTACGCTGCCGCATGTGCGTTAAGCAGGATCAGGCGGGTTGCATCGAAGAAGGAGACATCGCCTTCGAAACCTTCCAATCCCTGATCCCGGCCTTTGCCCATGTCGAGAGCCTAATTTTGACGGGTATCGGAGAACCTCTTCTGCATCCGGATCTGGAAAAAATGATTTCCCTGGCCAGACGATACCTCCCGGAAGAAAGCCGGATTGGTTTTCAGACCAATGGCATGTTGCTCGAACCACATCGAGCCAAGTCGCTGCTTCAAGCCGGGCTGGACCGCATCTGCCTCTCGCTGGATGCCGCCTCTCCGCAAACGTTCCAAAATCTCCGCTCGGGCGGCAAGTTGGCCGGAATAGACCGCGCTCTGGAAGCCCTCGATAAAGCCAGGTCCCGAATCAAGGCCAATCGCCTGAAGATCGGCATCGAATTCGTATTGATGAAGAACAATTATCTGGAATTGCCGGAAGTCGTCCGATGGGCCGCGAAGCGTGGCGTCACTTTCATAATTATCACCCACATGTTGCCTTACAACGAAGCCCTGGAACCCGAGACCATGTATCCGATAAATCTGGATGGCGCCCGGGACCTTTTCCTGTTCTGGCAAGGAAAAGCTCAAGAGCAAGGCGTGGATTTGCGGACATTTTTCAACGCTCGAGGCAGATATATAAAAACCACCGCGGACGAGAAAGTCATCGATCTGGTCGGTTCAATGATTTCCGAAGCCTACATGCAGGAAATTTTTCTCCTGCTGGAAGACCTCCTGGAGGAAGATGAAAACGAGACCAAACGGGTCAAGGAGGTTTTTGCCCATGGTCAAAGCCTGGCTCGGTCCTTGGGGCTGGAGCTTATACTTCCGGAGGTCCGGCCCAAAAAGGACCGTCGCTGCGATTTTGTGGAGGAAAACAGCGCCTTTGTTTCATGGCAAGGCGCGGTGCATCCCTGTTATCTCCTCTGGCACCGCTACACCTGCTATAGGAATGGAAACAAAAAGTTCGTGGAACCGAAATCCTTTGGTCGGCTCGACGAGCGGGGGATCATGGAAATTTGGAATGATCCGGAGTTTATAAAATTTCGCGAAGGCGTACGGAAATACGATTACCCCTATTGTTGGAGCTGCAATGTCGCGCCCTGCGACCTTATTTATACGGAGAGTTTTGATCAGGACTGCTTCGGGGTGCAAGTACCTTGCGGCGACTGCCCTTGGTGCATGGGGCTGTTGCACTGCCTGCGATGAAACTTTTTGTTCAATTTCCAAACAAAGCCTTCCGCTTTAATGACACTTCAAAACGAAGAAACTTTCGAGAACCACTATAAGTACGGATATTACCTGCTGATTGATTTGTCTATAAAAGCCTTCAAATCCTTATCAGACTCGTCGCTGATGAGCTTTTCGGGAGCGCTGGCCAGAATGGCTTTATACTTCAAATTGGCTCGGGCCAAGGCGTCCCTGGCGCCTCCTTTTACCCATTCATTATAGGAATCGCAATAAGAAATCGAAGGCGTCCATCGACCGCGGCAGTGCTTCAAAGTCAGCGGATCCGTCAAATAGCTTCCGCCTATACCGACTCGACCAATAACCTCGGTCGCCAAGTCAAGATCAAAATCGTGAATTCCCGCGTGTATTCGCTTCACTCTCTGAATGAGTTCTCCATCAAGAATGGTTTTTTCGTATGATACCGTCAAGATGCTATCCAGTATCCCTACTGATTCATTCAGCAGATGCGCCCCTGAAAGCATTCCCAGCATGAGGTTTTGCACAGTTTCACAACCCGCCTGATAATCGATGCATTTTGAGTCGGTGAGCCCACACATGGCCCGGACTGGAATACGGTAATAATCAAGTCCCATTTGAATATTGGCAATATTGATAAGCATTCCCTCGGGAGTCCCCGTCACGTAAGCACCGGTCTTCATGTTGGCAACAGTCGCGCTGGGACAATAGACTACGGGGGCGCCGGCTTTAATTATCTGGGCTAAGACAATTCCGGCCAGGATTTCAGTATTTTGCAGCACAGCCGTCCCCAACATGGTCATGGGCGAAGTGACCCCCGCCAGCGGGGCGCAAAGAATAGTGACAATTTGGTTCCTCTTGACGTATTGTATCAGGGTTTCCAAAGGGTCTTCCGCATAAGTCAGGGGACTGCTGGCGCCGATGCTCACCGCCATCCAGTGATTATTTTCCATGGCTGTTTTGCCGCCAACGGCAATTTCCATCATATCCAACTGGCCTTTAGCATGGTAACCATAAGTCATGAAGCCATTGACCGGCTTGTCGGTATGTTTAAGGATCTCGTGCATCAAATAAAAATGCTTTCTGTCCTGTGGGATGTCGGAAGGTTCACACGCAATCATGCCGACCAAATCATAAACGTCTTCAGACTGATAGATTTTCTGGAAATTGGCAATGTCTTGTAAGGTGCCGGCTCTTCTGCCTTTGTCCAGATCATGAACGTGAACCGGTCCTGCCGCCGGCTGAACCAGAAACCCTTCTCCCAAAATAACCGATCGGGCATCGTTTCTTGCTCTCCAGAAAACTTTCTTCGGGACTTGCTCGAGACAATTTTCAACCAATTTACGAGGTATTTTAACAATATTACCGTCTACGGCCGCCCCATGCTCCTTAAATTTTTCCAGGGCATACTCATGATGAAACTTGACGCCGACTTTCTCAAGAACTGAAATTGAAGCATCATGAATTTCCACAAGTTTTTCTTTGGAAATGACTTCCAGTTTATTAGGTAATCCCATTACGTCCTCCTACGGCAAAATACGGTTGGTCAGTGGATTGCCCACATGACCCGGGTTAGATCATCCTTGGGCGAATTGAAGCTCCTCGCCGCGAGCTGTGAGGAATCTTCGACATGTGAAGTTTGAATGTGATTGTGGCCAAATGAAATTCAGTCGTTCGCCCGATCAAGGATAGCAAGCAATTCTCTGTCGAGTTCCTGGTCGATCAGCGTTTCCGGACTTTTTGCCAAAATCTCTTTCCACTTCCTGTTTGCTCGAACCATAATGTCCTGTCCGCCGTGTTTCTCCCAAACATTGTATGTCTCCCATGATGCGAGGCCGTGGATGGGGAGCCAATGATTTCGAAATTTTTTCATAGTATCCGGATGGGTCAGAAAACTGCCTTTAGAACCAACTTCGTTTAAAATTTCGATGGTGTAATTCTCGTCCGATGTATCCAAGCCCTGGCAGAACCTGAGGACCTTACTATAGAATTCCTCGTCAATTACGAACTTTTCGTAGGATGTGGTCATTATCGAATCAAGGACTCCAAAACACTGTAGCAAGAGATGTCCACCACCGAGCATGCCGAGCAAAAGATTCATCATGGACTCATAGCCGGCCTGAACATCTTCCCTCTTGGAACTCGTCATGCCAGTTAAAATACGTGTCGGTAAACGATAGAAATCGATGGCCATCTGCAGTCCGGGTATGTTTATCAAGAACTGCTCGGGAGCTGAGTAGGCCACATTGGCCGTCCGCATATCGGCGGCGGTTGAAGCAGGACAATAGACTATCGGATTACCCGGGCTTTGCAAATGGATAAGGCTGGCGCCGGCAAGAATCTCGGCATTTTGTTGAATAATTGTGCCCAAAAGACTCATGGGGCCGGTAGCACCGGCCATAATGCAAGGCAGTAAAAAAACCGGCTGTCGTCTGCGCGCATACGCCAACATGGTTTCAATGGTTTCGGTCCCATAGGCAAGGGGGCTTAGTGGATTGCAGCTCACGCCTATACAGCAATTGTTCTCCAGGAAACCCTTTTGCCCCATACTCGTTTCAACCATGTCAAGCTGCAGTTCCACTTTGCGTTTTTCGTCGCAGCTGCCCACCAACGGTTTGTCAGTGTGTTTGATTGATTGGTAAAGCATGTGGAGAGACCTCGCCGAAACCGGGAAAATATCTTGCGGCGCAACCGGAGTGGCCCCTGTGACTTTAATATATTCGCTTGCCTGGCTCAATTTCTGGAAATTGATGAAATCCCGAATTGTTCCCGGCCTTCTCCCCTTGTCCATATCCTGACAAAATACCGGGCCGATATTGGGATGGGGAGCAAATCCTTCACCGCATATAATGGTATTTTGATCATGTCTAGCGCGATATTTGAATACTTCGGGAGCCTGCGCCATGGCGGCTTCAGCCTGTTTCTTGGGTATAAAAACTTTTTTGCCTTCGACTTTGACCCCGTGTTTCTTGAAAATCTCTATGGCTTCATCTGATTCGAAAACCACGCCGATAGATTCAAGTATTTTAATTGACGCATCATGCACCCGTTGTAAGTCATTTTCAGATAAAATCTTGAGCCGAGGAAGCAAGGCCATTATCATTATCCTTTAACGATTGCTTATCTTTTGCGGGATTCACCCAAAAACCTTGTGGCCGAATGTGTCCGGTGATCTCAGATGTCTCGCTTTCCAGACATTAAATATCGGACAAATTGATTCTTCTGCCAGGATTGAAAAGTCTTATACAGGCCGGCAAATCCTCCAGGAAAATGAATCATCACTAAAATGAGCAAAGCTCCGTACAGTATCAGGTTCAAACCGGGCAGGTTGCTGAGCGAAGAGCGCAGGCTTTCCATGGCGTAGATGAACGGAAAAGCCGCAATGGCCCCGCCCCATAGCGTTCCTCTCCCTCCAATGTAGGCGATGGCCAGGATTTCAACGGTTTTGGATGTCTGCAGCAGATCCGGCGTAATGATCCCGTAATAGTGGGCATAAAACCCACCGAACCAGCCTGCGAGTACACATGATATGGTGAAATTGACAATTCGGTAGAACACTGGATTGACGCCCGAAGTTCTGGCTGCCTCCATATTTTGACCGATGCCTCTGAAGGCCAGCCCCATTTTAGATCGAACAATCCAGCGGGTGATCAGGTAAGCAATGAACATCATGGCTATGATTGTGTAGTAGTAAGGAGTATTTGATCCACTTTCAAATAGCTTGGGGGTTTTCAAACCTAAAGGACCGCGAGTTAACCACATCATTTTGGTAGCGAGACCCATCAGAGCAAGGCCCAGGAACCAGGTTAGGCAAGCGGCAAATATCCCTCTGAGGCGCAAGGTAAGAATCCCGGTTAGGAAGCCCAATAGCCCTGATATCAATGCTCCAATGAACATCCCGATCCACGGCGTAATGCCAAGATTAATTGAAACCAAGGCCGAGGTGTAAGCGCCAAGACCGAGGAAAGCATAGTAGCCAAAGTTTACTATGTTGATGTATCCGGCGGTGAAATCAAAGGCGATGGTGTTTCCCGCCGCCAATGCCGCGGCGATAAACCAGCGTATAAGATATTCTTGACGAAAAAATGGTATTTCAGGCAGAATCAGCAATAGCAGCAGCCCGGTAAATCCCAAGGGAGTTAAGCACAGCTTATCCAACATCCTGTCAAATATGTTTGCGGGAATAACTGTTTTGTTGACTTCCATACTGATTTCCATGTTTCTCACCTTTACTGTTCCATAATGCCTCTAACCTCTGAACCGAAAATACCACTCGGCTTAAAGATCAGAACTAGACAGATTAATGCTGACGGCAATACAAAATCCCACCCGGCGCCGATGTACTCGACGGTAATTGTTTTCAGCAACGCTACTATGAACCCCCCGACAATGGCGCCATAGGTATTTCCCATGCCCACTAAAATGACGACGAACCAGGCCATGTAAAGCGGCTCAAGGCCCACGGTTGGATAGGAGGGATACATATAGAGGAGACTGGCTCCGGCCAAGGCGGCCAAAGCGGAACTCAGGGACATGGTGAGCAGCAGAATGCCGTCCAGGTTTATACCAAGCAGTAAGGCGCCTGTTTCATCTTGTGAAACGGCGCGAATTGCCCTGCCGATCTGTGTATATTGCATAAATACGCTAAACCCGATCACGATTATGAGGGCTATAATCATGGTCATGAGCCGGTCTTTTGAAATTAATGTTCCAAGTACTTCTATGGGAGCCCCTGTCCAATAGTTTACTATTCCCTTGAATTCAGTACCAAAAAGCAATTGATGGGCATTGATGAGTATTACTGACAGACCGACGGTCAGCAGGAATGTATTCATTACCCAATTCTCGCGACTCCTCCTTCTTAGCGGATGAAAAACCGTCTCGTAGGTCAAGGCGCCCACTACCGCTCCCACCAGCATGGCCGCGATAATGACAAGAAAGGGTGTTATAAATTCCATGAAGGGACTCGGATTACTCCCCAAACGCGCTTTGATCGGAGTGTAGAGGAGATAAGAGGCGAGAGTCCCGATCATAAAAAACTCGCCGTGGGCAAACTGGGATACATTCATTACCCCGAAGACAAGTGAAAGTCCCATGGCCACTAATGCCAGCATGCATCCCGTTACAAAAGTATTGACGATAATATACCCACCCCGGTCGAGACCTGCGTAAATGGCGATGATTATGGAAAGTATAATGAGGATTCCCGCTGGGGATATTAGCCATCTGCCAAACTGCCAAAACATTTTCCGGCGCATTTCCTGCTGCCCCCTGGTATATTTCCTAGATGCCTAAAAAGATTTTTCTGACATGAGAGTTGCCGGCAAGATCGCAACTAAGCCCTTGAAGTTCGATTTTTCCATTCTCCAATACGTAGCATCTTTTAGTCACCGATAGGGTCTTGCTCACGTTCTGTTCCACTACGAGTATGGTCATTCCCGCTTTGTTTAATTGATCAAGCGCCCTGAAAACGTCTTCGGTGGTTTGAGGAGCCAGGCCAAAAGATGGTTCATCAACCAGAAGGATTTTCGGATCAGACATAAGTCCCCTGGCAATAGCCAACATTTTCCTCTCTCCACCACTCATGGTCCCGGCCAGCTGGAGCTTACGCTCGGCCATTCGCGGAAAAACATCATAGACAAATTCGAGACGCTTGGTTTTTTTGTGTTTATCTTTTAGGATGTAAGCTCCTAGGAAGAGGTTTTCCTGCACGCTCATATTGGTAAAAAGATTCATCTCTTCCGTCACATACGCCAGTCCCTTTCGCGCCACTTTATTACCGGGTTGTCCCGCGATGTTTTCGCCCATAAAGAAGATTTGCCCGGAATTCGGCTTGATCAAACCAGAAATGGTTTTCATTATGGTGCTTTTTCCGGCTCCGTTCGGCCCGATGATGCCTATGTACTCGCCTTCATCAATTGAAAGAGATACGTTCCAAAGAATCTGGATGAATCCGTAGCCCGCGTTCAAGCCTTCTATCTGTAATAACATTTGGCACACCGTAATTGTTGTAAAGGGTAACCTATATATTGAATTGGCTTTGCAAGCCTATTCCGCAATCAAGAGCCGAGAATTCATTTCGGTTCGCTCTGCCCTGAATTAATCAAACTAGTGCTTTATCGTTTGTTTTACTCTCTTCCGCCTGGCACGCAGCGGCGCCAAAGTAGACTTCAGTCACTTTAGGATCTTGCGCAATTTCCCTGGTAGGACCTTCGGCAATCTTGGTTCCGAAATGCAGGACGATCAGTCGGTCGCAGAGGCTCATTATCAGCTGCATGATATGCTCAACCATCAAGATGGTTATCCCCATCTCACTTATTTTCCTAACAATTTTTCCTATATCGGACAGCTCTCCTTCGGTCAGACCCGCGGCCAGCTCGTCCAGAAAGAGTAGTTTGGGCGAACTTGCCAATGCCCTGGCCAAATCCAGTCGTTTCAACTGTACGGTATTCAAACTTTCTGAAATGGTCGTTTCAGGCTTGGGAAATTCGACAAACTCCAGCATTTCAAGGCTGTTCCTCTGAGGGTCGACGTCTCCCTTTTTGCGCCCAAAAACGCTGGCCATCATCACATTATCCAAAACCGTAAGCTTGGGGAAAGGTCTTGGGATCTGAAAAGTACGCGCCAGACCCCGCCGACATATTTTTTCCGGAGGCAAACCTGTGGTTTCCTCTCCAAACAGGTAAATTCGGCCGGCAGTAGGAGGATTCAATCCGGCAACCGCATTGATAAAAGTGGTTTTGCCCGCGCCGTTGGGCCCAATCAGGCCCAGAATTTCTCCCTCCTCAACATGCATCGTGACCTGATCAACTGCCTTCAAGCCACCGAAATGCTTTGATAAATTTTTAGTTTCCAGGACCTTTTTCATGATACCTCGCCTGCCCGGTGTAAGGAGTCGGCCGGGCGGGACGGCAGTCCACCCGGCCGACTGGTAATGCTATTTTTTGGCTTTGAAATCTCCTTGCTTAACGCTCGGCGGATAGACAATCACGCCCTTTCCATCGAAATACTGAACGACAGGAAAGAAAAAGTGATCTGGTCCGACAACTGGGTCCGGCAACGTTTCGGGAGTGAATTTGTATTCTTTCATGATCAGAGCACCATCTTCGGCCTTATAAGTCAATTTTCCGGTCTGCAGTTCGTTTTTGACCACTTTAATCACTGAGTCTTTGTCAAGAACGCCGTACTGGTCAAGAGCGCGCTTGAAAATTTTCAATGCAAAATTAAAATAATCGTATACCAGGGCGCCACCTGCCGCGCTTGGCGTAAAGCCGCATTTTTCCTTGGCCGATTTAGCCCAAGCTTGAGCTTGTGGCGTCGCCATCTGTGGAATCATGTCCAACATGTAGTTGGAGGCGTTGCCAGTCTGTTCATACCAGTTTCCGGTCCAACCGATTCCATCGCCAATGATCAAGGACTTAAGACCGACTTCAGAGGCTTGTTTGACGAAGGAACCCATGGCCGGGTAATTGCTCGCCCCAGCTAAAACCGCTACGCCCTTTGACTTATAACGACTTAGCATGTTGTAGAAATCGGTTTGACTTACAGGAAAATAGTCAACCGAGGCAATTTCCCAACCCAGTTCCTTGAAGGCGGCCTCAAAGGCCGCGCCCTCGCTGCGGCCATAATCAGTATCTTCACCATAAACGGCGACAAGTTTTTTCTCCGGCTTCCATAATCCACGAGCAATGGAATCGTTGAGACAACCCACATACTCCTTTATAAGGGTGCCTGGCACTGGCCATCCCTTAGTGCTCCAGATTTTGTATTTCTCCGGATTCGATCGCCACTTATCCACAACGATTTGGGCCGATCCGAGAGGGAACAGCTGCGGGACTCCGTAGTCGATGGCCATATCCATGATGGCCATGGTCACTGAACTCGACCACTCCATGATCCCTATTTGAATTCCTCCCTTTTCGACCGCTTCCGAATAGGCGCTTGCGGCCTTGGCGGGATCATATTGGGTATCGACCCAAACGACTTCAATTTTGTAGTCCCCGACTTTGTAGCCAATCTTTTCCAATGCCATTTCCACGGAACACTTGAATTCCGCACCGACTTTCGCACTGCCGCCGGTAAAAGGCCCGAGCACCCCGATTTTGAAGGTTTTTTCGGCGTTGGCATTGGCCGTCCAGGTAAATAGACATAGCCCAAACACCAAAGCCAGAGCAATCCATCGTCTTCTGCCTGTCATAATAAAATCTCCTTTCGCTACAAATTGTCAACTGTTGACAGTTATAGCCGCAAGGCCTTTCCAGTGTCAAGCATTTTTTATCATGCCTAATTTTCTCCTGTTTAGTTAAAACTGTATTTACAATGAGTTGTATTAATTTTCGTGATTATGTCCTTGGCGATCAAATGAGCCTCTAAAATTAACCCTTGACATCAGGAATAGTAATTGTAAACTGTTGACAATTGTTGCGCAGGAGAAAAGATATGGCCAACTCATCAATTACCTCAGTCAAAGCAATTGAAATCATTGATAACCGTGGCATGCCCACCATTCGCACCTCGGTCTGGGTCGAAGGCAAATTCCGTGGCACCGCTGACGTTCCTTGCGGATCCTCCACCGGCTCCTTTGAAGCCCAAGACATTCGAGATGGCGGCCATCGCTACCGGGGAAAAGGGGTCAGAAAAGCCATCTCGAATATTGAAGAAATCATTACCCCCAGGATCCTCGGCATGGATGTCACCAAACAAAGAGAAATAGACCTTCTCATGATCGACCTCGATGGCACGCCAAATAAAGGAAGGCTTGGAGCAAACGCCATACTCGGACTATCTCTCGCGGTGGCCAAGGCCGCCGCGGCCAGTCTGGGTTTGCCTATTTACAGGTACCTAAATGTCAACGCGCATGTCTTGCCGGTGCCTCAGGCTTGTCTATTAAATGGCGGTATACATGCAGGCAACGATCTGGACGTCCAGGAATTCTGTATCATGCCGGTTGGCGCTGATAATTTCTCCCAT
>JADFXS010000020.1:16777-24143 GCA_015233515.1 Deltaproteobacteria bacterium
CTGAGGGATATCTTACAGGAAAAAATAGGCAAAATGGCTACCAACAGCAGCGAGGATGGTGGTTTTGCCCCCCCCTTAAGGACCACGCGTGAAGCTATGGAGTTTCTGATAGAAGCGGTGGCGCGTTCCAACTACAGCGACAAGGTGGTCTATGGTCTGGACATCGCCGCTACCGGTTTGTTTGATAAGACGAAACAACAGTACCGGTTCGATGGCCGATCGATGAGCCCCGGCGAAATGATTCATCATATTACAGAGCTAGTTGAAACTTTTCCGGCCATTGTCTCCATTGAAGACCCCTTATGCGAAGACGATCTAATGGGCATGGCCAAGATTACATCGACATTGCCCGACAAACTGATCATTGGCGACGATGTGTTTGCAACCAATATCGGAAGGCTCAAGAGCGGCATAAAGGTTGGCGCTTGTAATGCCATGCTCTGTAAAGTCAATCAAATTGGAACACTGACCGAGGCGCTGGACGCTTCTTCCTTCGCCATGAGGCAACGCTACCCCGTAGTGGTCTCGGAACGATCAGGAGAAACAGAAGACAATATCCTGTCGGATATCAGCGTGGCTCTGAATGCGGGTCTGTTTAAAACCGGCGGTATCAGGGGAAGTGAAAGAGGCGCCAATTACAATCGCTTTATTGAGATTGAACAAGAATTAGGCACAGCGGCTCGCTATGCCGGCAACGATTATCGCAGATTGGTGAATTAACTTATGTATGAATCTGTCAGAGCACACGATAGTTCTCACCGGTCCTGCCCAAATCGGCTTGCACGCAGGAGAACAGGCAAATGATCAAAAACCGCGCCGAATTGATAGCCCAGGGACTGACCGAAGCCAGAGAAAAAGCGATTGATATCTTGAATTATACGCTAAATGAGGTTGAAGCATCCGCCGCCACCAAAAGACATATATCCCTGGAAGGCGATTTGCTTCGCGTTCAAGAACATGTCTTTGATCTCACTAAAGTAAGGCATATCTATGCCATAGGAGCAGGCAAAGCCACCTACCCACTGGCAAAAGCCTTGGAGGATATTCTTGGAGACAGGATAACTGACGGATTTATTGTGGTCAAGGATGGGCAAAAAGGACCTCTTTCCAGAATTCGACTTGCCGAAGCCTCTCACCCGGTGCCGGATGAAAGAAGTTTTGAAGCCGCTAAAGGGATTTTTGAAATCGCCGATGGAGCAAATGAAAGCGACTTGGTGTTTTGCCTCATGTCAGGAGGAGTTTCAGCCCTTTGCACGTCCCCGGTTCCCGGTGTCACACATCAAGACAAAATCGATATAAATCGGTTGCTTGTCCACAGCGGAGCGGAAATCAGGGAAATTATGACCGTAAGGCGGCATCTGTCATCCATTAAAGGAGGCCGGCTGACTCAAAGAATTCTACCCGCCACGATTATTGTTCTGACGGTATCCGATTCAATCGGCGACGAGATGGAGTGGAATACTGATTGGACCAGCCCGGATTCCACCACTCTGGATGATGCCGTCAATGTTCTGAAGAAATATGATTTGTGGGAAAAGGTCTCAGGTCGGGTTCAGGATCATCTTTCCCACTATACGTTCGAAAAAGAAACTCCCAAATCTTTTGAGGGAATTTCAATCTATAATTGCATGGTCGTAAAAACCCAGGACCTTTGGAAAGCCGCGGAAAGACGTGCCCGGCAACTGGAACTCACCCCGCTGGTGCTCACCAGTCTGCTGATGGGCGAAAGCAGAGAGGTTGGGAGAGCCCTTGCTTCAATTTCGAGGGAGGTCCTGGTGAGCGGAAATCCGGTCCGCCCCCCTTGCGTGCTGATCGCTAGTGGTGAGACCTCGGTCAAAATAGAAGAAAACATACTTGGCAAAGGAGGAAGGAACCAGGAGTTGGCAATCGGCGCCTGCTTGGATCTGGAAAAAGGTGAACCTATAGTGATTTGTTCACTTGGCACGGATGGAACTGACGGACCAACAGACGCGGCTGGAGGCATAATCGACAGTCTTACCAAGGAACGTGCGGCCAAGTTGGGAATCGACGTGTATAAAACTCTGATGGAGCATAATGTTTTGAATATTTTAGACCAACTGGGCGACACGATCATTACCGGCCCGACGGGAACAAACGTATGCGACATTGCTTTGTGTGTGGTCATGAATTCGAGTTCGGCGGGATGAGGGATGAGAAAAAACGATACCTCAGCCGGGATTTTTGGGGAAGTCGGCGGCTTGCTTTTATTAACTGCTCAAAGCGGATTGGTAATTGAGCCACCTGAAGGCGGCCATGGCTGTTGGAGCATTCCCGGTTACGCGAGGCCCTGGTCCCTAAATCCACCATCAAATCGCGGATAGGGTGCGTAAATCCTAGGCGAAACGCGAAGTTGGACCGATTTTGGCCCGCAGGCGTATTCACCATACGTCGAGGAGCCAAAATTGGGAAACGAGCGTTGCAGCCAGGAGTTACGTGCCTCAATGCCCGCAAGTGGTGAATTAAGGGGTCCTCGATCTCTTGCTTCTTGATATATTCTCTGATAGCCTTTTCATCCTGACCAATGGTGGAGACATAATCTTTTCTGGTCCAAAAGTACCGACCAGTAAAATTAATTCCGCAATCAAAGAGTTTTTTGCGATATGAATTTTTAATTTAAGATGAATTTTCATTTGGAAATTCGGCTGAAGATAAGAGCTACTCTCAAAAAAGGTCTTTAGGAGAAAAAATGGACGAGATTTTTGCAAGGAAGCAGCGGCTCACTCTCATGGCCCAAGCATTGGAAGAGATCCGGAATGCCATTGTTTCAGGAAAACTAAAGCCTGGCGACAGATTGGTTGAAACCGCCCTGGCCGAGCAGCTTCACATGAGTCGGTTCCCGATAAGAGAAGCGATACGAACTCTTGAAAAGGAAGGTCTGGTTGAAACAACTCCGTTCAAAGGAACTCACGTAGTGAAACTGCATGAGAAGGACATGGAAGAACTTTATGCTTTGAGAGGCGCTATTGAATCTCTCGCCCTTCAGTTGCTCATAAGAGACCTGACCAACGCCAAAATAGACAAAATCGAATCCATCATCAACTCAATGGAACTTGCTTTGGAACAAGGAAAAATCAGCGAAGTGATCAGTGGCGATCTGCACTTTCACAGAACCATTTGTGAGTTATCAGGTAATAGAAGACTTTTTGAAATCTGGAATACTCTGGAAAATCATTTGCATTGGTTCTTAACCGTTGAAAAGAACATCTATGAGCCGGGCGATCATTTTGTGGCAACGCATTATCCTGTTCTTGAGGCGATCAAACAGAAAGACCCTGAACTGGCGGTTGCGCGCATCAAATCTCACCTGGACGATGCAATCCAGCAGTTAAAAAGCAGATATTGGCCCAAAGTAACACGTTAATTCATTAAAAAAAACATAATAAAATCTAATTATCAACAGGCGGTCATAAGTGTATTTAAAATTGATTTTTCGTAATTAATTTTTAATATCAACATGTTATCTCCATTCTTCAAGATGCTGAATAATTATGATCCAAACTGGTTTATCCGGAAAAGTAATCACCAAAAGGATGTCTTATGAACATTCCTCGAATGTCAAGAGTCAGGCAAAAAATCGACGGTCCGACGCTCGATAATATCGCGGATGCTTTATCTTCTCAGTTAAATCAGATCCGTCACGAACTGAACATATCAAACGGACAGTCAGTTGCGATAGCGTGCAGCAGCCGCGGAATAGCAAACTATTCCGAGATAGTGGCTTCAATAGTCTCGAATCTTAAACTCCTCGGACTTCACCCTTTTATTGTTCCGGCCATCGGTAGCCATGGAGGCGCCACGGCCGAAGGTCAACAACAGGTCTTGGCTAATCTTGGAATAACCATGGAAAGAACAGGGGCGCCGGTGCGTTCATCCATGGAAGTCGTGAAGATTGCCGAAACAGAAGACGATATTCCCGTCTATATTGACAAACTGGCTGCGGGTGGAGATCACATTGTCTTGATTAACCGCATCAAAAAGCATACTGAATTTGAGCATGAGTTTGAAAGCGGACTACTCAAGTTGATGGCCATCGGACTTGGCAAGCAAAAGGGTGCGGAAACACTGCATCATGCCATGCTCAGATATGGCTATCCCCATGTAATTCTTACAGCAGCGCGTCAAGTTATTCGAAAGGCCAACATCCTGCTGGGGGTAGCCGTTGTTGAGAATGGCCTACGACAGACCGCGGCAATAGAGGTTATTAAACCCGCAGAGATCGAAAAAAGGGAAAAGGAGCTCTTTAAGAAAGCTAACGAGCTGGATGTAAGACTACCATTTGAGGCCGCTGATATCCTCATTATTGATGAAATGGGTAAAGAAATAAGCGGCACGGGCTTTGACACTAAGGTTGTTGGCAGGATTGGTCTCCCCCTCTTCTCCAAAGAACCTGAAACTCCAAAAATTAAGCGAATAATTGCCTGTGACCTGACCGAGGAAAGTGAAGGCAATGCCATAGGCATCGGCAATGCCGATTTCGTGACACGCAGACTGGTCGACAAGATTGATTTGGATGCCTTATACACAAACGGCTTAACCGGCGCTACTCCGGAAATGGTCAGAATCCCAATGACTCTGAAGAATGATAAAGAATGTTTAACGGCGGCCATTCGCAGCGTTGGGCCGATCCCGGCTGATGAGCTAAAAATAATCCGCATCAAGAACACCAGGCAACTTGGTGAACTCGAAGTTTCCGAGGCCTATCTCACTGAAATCTCGCAACGCTTAGATTTAGTGATGGTGAAGGAGAGGCGGCCTTTGGTATTTGATGCTCAGGACAATCTTCTCCCTTTTTCTAAAGATTAAGGCCTTGAATACATTGGGGGATTTAAAGTGGTTCTCGAAAGTTTCTTCGAAATGATGTGGCCAAAATCTCAGATCATGCGCGAACACCCCAGTCTGTCATTTCGACCGAAGGGAGAAATCTCATTGTAATTTGGTAGTGTTGGAGATTTCTCGTCGCGGCCTGTGGCCGCTCCTCGAAATGACAATGACACTTCAAAACGAAGAAACTTTCGAGAACCACTATAAATCTTCATCTCGAAACGGCTTGCGCCACGTATTGACATATCCGGGAAACCGCCATGTTCCGCTTCCATTTTCCAATACACAAAACTTAGTCCCTGAAACCGGCGGGCCTGCCCCTAATCCACGCAGATTTCGGTTTTGGTTTCCTGAATAACGGTCCGAGACAATTCTTTTATTGTCCCTGATTCGCTGACCTGGACTGCCACCGCGTATTGCTTCTTGGGTCCGCAACCGCATACATCCCGGTCAAAAAGGTGGACCACATAACCATCCGTGACCTTTTCCACGTGGGTATCCTCGATCTCCTTGACCTGCCAATTATCCAGGTTTTGTAGCTGCGTGGGTGTAATGCCGTATCTGGCGATCATATTAGTCGCGGCCACGGCATAACCTAGCGCGGCTTCGGGAGATTGGAGCGGCGCGAAAGTCTTTCGCAGTTCTTCTTTATCCTTAATGATTTTAAACTGATTGTCCTGATAGATTATTATTCCCGCCCAACTGGCCATCAGGCACCCGGTTCTATAAAGACTCACTTGAGCGAATTTCTCTCCAGGCAATCCTTGGCTTTGCTTTTTTCGCGCTTCACGTTTCCGAAGCTCCATTTTCATCTCTTCAACCAGGCAGATGGCCATGGGAGATGACGGCTTGAGACCGTTCAGTTCATTGGATGGTTTTATTATATCGTCGCACCCTAGCGTCGCCAGCAGGCTGCTCTGCTTACAATAACCGGTTTGATCACAGCCGGTTTCCACGAATGGCGTGAAATCGTTTTTCAAGGGTGGCGCGGGATGGTTGATGATTTTAGGCATGGATTGGCAGCCCGTGGCCATGAGCCACAGGCAGAAAAGAAGCAAGCACCAGAGACAAACAAGCGCGGTTATGCGGCAGTGAGTCTTTCTTGCCGCCGGTATGCCGGTCATTTTCCAAATCTCCTCAAGATAACACGCCGGAATCGGACGAAAATGTCCATATGGCCGCATCCGAAACCGGCATCGGTTATCACTTATATCCGGGGCAACTATCGGGTTATCTTGTTTCCATCCCGGGTGGCAATTTCTACTTCAAGTGGACGACGAATACTTCCGCATCATCACCTTCTCCCAAGGGTCCGAATACGATGCTTTTCGGGTAATCCTTGACTTTCAGGTAATAAGAATCCGCGGTCGCTAGTTGGTTCTTGACCGCCCAGGCGGTATATTCGGTCTCCCCTAGCTGCAGTTTCAGCCCCTTCATGGCGTATTCCACGACGGACCTTTCCGGCAGCCGACTGGACGGACCGACACCGTGCACGCTGATTTCCCCGTTGGAGACTCCGAACATAACTCCGTTCCAGGAGTGCTTGGCAGCCGGCCCCACTTCGAACCACTGGCCGATACCCTCCATGCCGTACACATCCAAACGATATTCCAGCGGAGGGTTTTTGATCGGCATATTGGCTTTGGCCACGATCTTGGGGCCTAGCCCGGCTCCGGCGGCGGCCAGGACATCCGCGCCTTTCAGCGGCGTGGGCAAGCTTTCGGCTTTAACTTCCCCGCCGGTGGTGGCCACCAGGATTGGAAAGCCCTGACCCTTCTGAGCAAAAACCCCCAAGGCCAACATGGACAAGCCGTAGCGGATGTCTTCCTTGGCCAGGATTTCCGCCGACCCCACGATGATCCACAAGGCGGTTTCTTTTTTGACCAGGTCTTCCCGTCCTTCGGCCCAGGACATTTTGAACAGGTTATCCCGCCAAAAGTGTCCGGCCGCGGCAAGACCGTAGCTCGAGACCATTTGATATAGCTTTTTGGCCTGATCCTGATCTTTTTCCTTGTCCAGAACAGTGATCCATACGACTTTGTTCATAAGATATCCTTTCGATTTAAGACTGATCTTTAAGACCAAGCTGGGTTTTAATGAGTTCGCCAGTTTTGACCTTTAATCGAAGCTCCCCGCGGCGCGCTACAGGGAATCTTCGATATGTTAAGGCAGGGGGCCGGGACAGGTCCGGCCGGGGTAAGGCAGACATGGGGAAATCCCATATCCATACCCGATCCCATTGATAACATGAATATAGCTCACCTCTTTAAAAAAAATAAACCCTGACCGCTAATTTAACAAATCCGCCAGATTATGCAAAAAGGTCATTTTCAGGCTAGCCGGATCCAGCTTGGTTTCCTCGAACGCCGCTTTATACACCAAACGCCGAACAGGTTGCGGCCTCGGACATCGGTTCGGACCAAACGGCTTTTACGCGATGAACCGAGGGGTATTCAAGCCGGCCGGCTCGCCTAAATCCACCATCAAATCGCGGATAGGGCGCGTAAATCCTAGGCGAAACGCG
>JADFXS010000285.1:0-1699 GCA_015233515.1 Deltaproteobacteria bacterium
AACTGCGCGGACCCTGGAAATAATCGCGGAAATCAGCACGCGCGACCCCATGGTCTAGCTATACAGATATGGGATTGAGCTGTCAAGGTCGGAGGCCGAAAAGTGTTGATATTAGAAAATTCTGATTAAAAACGGGCAATTAAGGCATTGCTTCTCCAGCTAAATCGTTTTAGAAAAAACATCTTGACAAAATCTGGAACAAGATGTATGATATTTCTCAACGAATGGATCAACGAAGTTTTTCTGGCATGGTATTTATGGCCCACCGGCAGGCGATCAACCAACTCTCAACCGGTGAGCAGGGCAAATCTGCCCCGGCTAACCCTTTCCCAGCGCCAACCAAGCGCTGGCCTTAATTAAAGTTGTATATTAAGGCCGAATTCCTTCCAATGCCTTTTACCCTCATAAACTCTGCTTTACCACCAGCCAATTCAATCCTCAAAAATACAGATATTCTCAGCCAGAAAAACTTCTTCCATTCTGTTAACTATCAAACACCAGCCTATTAATCCCAACTTACTTTCGCGGCGAAGGAAAACCAGCACCGCCGTTACCCAGTTCGGCTTAACCTTTGCCAACCGGGCCGATAATGAAATCCAACTTCAACAGCTTGAATAGTTTAATAATATCCTGCTTAGCGTTTTCTATCACCAAATCGCCGCCCTGCTGCTTCAGCGTCTTCAAGCAAGCCACGATCACGCCGATACCCATGGAGTCGATAATGGAAGTGCGCGACAGGTCCAAGACCACTCGGCGACTTCGGCCGGCCACATTCAAGACCGCATCACGGATTTCACCCACCCGACTGGCCACAATATCGAAATCAGGACATAGGATCACCCTCTCCATGGTTTCTTCTTTTTCCATTATCATGAACGCCTTCCTCGGTTGATTTTCAAAGTTATGTCATTGCCTTTTTGATTGTATATTATTTGCTGGGCATATTCTTTCATAATCACCAGACCGCGACCGCTTTGGCCCATGGAGTCCGGATCGCCGTTCAGAGCCGAATTCCAGTCAAAACCGCGGCCTTCATCGATAATCCGGATATAAACAGCCTCCGGGTCGATCTTTATCCGGAAATCGACATGTTTGTCCGCCCGCAGATGGTTGCCGTGCATGACGGCGTTTAACAGAGCCTCGCGGATGATCAGGCGAAAATCGAACACATTCACCTGCACGTGTTCTTGCCGGAGAAAATCCGCGGCCAGTAACTCGATCTCATCAACGGCCTCGAGGCTGGAAGTCAACCAGGTCTGAAATCCCGGGGTCCGATTTTCGGCATCACCTATATTTTCACCCATAATCAGCCACTTATTTCAGGAATGCCCTCTTCCTTTTTGGCGGAGATAATCAAAATGGAGATGTCATCCAATCGCCGGTCCGCGCAGGCATGCTTCTGGACGGCGACGATGATACCGTCGGCCAGTTGTTCGCTGCCGGCGTGGGCGTGGTCGGCCAACCATTGATCCAACCGATCCGCGCCGAAAGATTCCCGTTGATCGTTCATGGCTTCAACCAAGCCATCCGTGCATAAAAACAATCTATCTCCCGGCCCCAGGATCGATTCCGTTTCTTCAAAGCTGGGCTCATCGAGCAGTCCGGCGGGATTACCCGGCAAGTCGAACGAAGTCAGACATCCGGCCGCGGACAAGCACCGTGGACCGGGTTGATGCCCGGCGTTGGAATAGCGGACCAC
>JADFXS010000285.1:1722-4416 GCA_015233515.1 Deltaproteobacteria bacterium
TAGATAGATCGGCACACCGTCACGCTTGAAGCCCTGGGCGATCAACTCCTGATTGAAACGGGTCAATATCTCCTTTGGGTCGGGACTGTCGGCCCTCCCTGGTTCAGCGGCTTTTTCCGTGATTTTTATCAGAGCCTGTTTGGCAAACGCGGTGACCATCGCCGCGGTGACGCCGTGGCCGGAGACATCCGCGACATAAAAAGCGATGAAATGGGGCGGCAAGAAAAAAACATCATAAAAATCGCCGCCTACGGTTTCAGCCGGCAGGTAACGGGTGACTATGTCCAGATGCCGTCGGGCCAAGCCGAAATCATGGTCGATCATGCAAGCCTGGATGTATCGGGCCGCGGACAAATCCTGCAAAAGAGCCCTATTTTGGCGTTCGATCTGCTCGACGTAGGCCCGTTGTTTCTTTAATAAACGTTTCTTTTCCAAAGCCCGCCGGATCGTCACCAAAAAAACCGATAAATTCTTAATGGGCTTGGTTACAAAATCGTAAGCCCCGAGCTTGATGGCTTGAATGGCGTTGTCCAAGGTCCCTTGCCCGGTGAAGGTAATGACCGGAGTTTCCGCCTGGATGACTCCGGCCGCCGCCATGACCTTAAAGCCGTTTATCTCCGGCATGGACAGATCGGTGATGATCAGATCGAAATCAACCTCGTTGATCAGCCCCAAGGCTTGAGCGCCTCCGGCGGCCGAGATGACGGCGTAACCTTCCTCCTGGAGAAAAACTTCGATGATTTCCAGGATCACCGGATCGTCGTCTACAATGAGAATTCGTTCGGGTTGGGGACGATCGTCAATCATGTCCATCAATTACCAGGGACCGGACCTGACCGTCCGGATTTTGGGAATCAGGGAAAAAAATGTTAGATATGCGAAACGAGTTCCCGGCGATAAATCGCCGGGCTATTAGCCTGCAGCCCCTACAGGGCGCTTAAGCGACGCCGCCGAGGGATAACAAGAGGTCTTCAAAGACCAAGTCCGGCCGGATGAAACGGTTGAGAGCGTCCTCGGCCCGCTCCAGATGTTCCAAGGCCTTGATGTAGTTTTGAACCGACCGGGCGGCGACCATATCCGCGATTCGGTCGGTCAGGTCCAGGTTAACCAGGTGGCGGTCTTCAACACCGCCGGCCGCCAGCATCAGGTCCCGAAAACACAACCTGGCCATGCTGTAGAAATCCGGCCATTTTTCCGTCTCGCCGGACAGTTGGGCCGCCCATTTCAGCAGATGGTCCAAGTCATCGACATTAACCAGTTTAGTCAGATGATCGTAGATATCCCCGCGATAGGCCCAAAGAACCTCGCCGTCCATTTCGTTGATGCGGCCGATGCACCCTTCGGATAGAGCGGTCAGAAACGACGCGATTGGTCCGGTCATGCCCTTGGTTTGCCGCAGCCAGGCCTCAATGGTCGACTTGGGCAAGGGCGCCAGCTTCAAGCGCAGGCACCGGGACACAATAGTCGGCAAAAGATCGGTTTCCTCCGGAGCGGTCAGGATCAACAAACTGTCCGGCGGCGGTTCTTCCAGGGTTTTGAGCAGGGCATTGGCCGCGGCTTCGTGCAAGCGGTTGGCGTCCCGGATGATATACACTTTAGTGCGGCCTTCGTAAGGTTTGAAGGCCACATTGCCCCGCAACTCGCGAATGGTCTCGATTTTGATGATGCGCGCCCGGCCCTCCGGCGCGATTTCCGAAACATCCGGATGCAGACCTCGCCTGATTTTATCGCAAGCGCGGCAGACGCCGCAAGGGTTGGCCGGGTCGGCGCCGAGGCAGTTGGCGGCCATGGCTACTAATTTAGCTAAAGAGGCTTTGCCGACGCCGGTGGGTCCCGAGATAAGCAGGGCGTGCGGCAGTCGACCGGAGGCCAGCATGGCCTTCAGTAGACTGATGGGCCTTTCGTGCCCGATGATTTGATCGAAACCCATCAGGGGTTATCCTTCTTCATCGACTCCGGGATTCAAGTCCGGAAACAGGGGCTGGCACAGGTCCGGAGCCGGCCGAACCCGGCGGGAACGGACCGGGGGTTTTTCCACCGGACTCGCGGGACTGGTTGAATCGTCAGGCATTCTCGCGGCCGGTGGAATTTCATCGGTCGGCAAGTTTGACATTCCCTCCGGTTCCTCGGCCAGGGAAGCGAATCGGGGTAAGTCCGGTCGAAAAAAGAAGCGTTCCAGCTTCTGGTTGTAGTCCGTCCAGCCGGTCTGTTCGTTGACGTGACGGCCGATGAAAGCCGTCACGGCGTTCATCTTGGCGTCCAAATCGTCCAGGTAATGGAGCACCAGCGCCTCGAGGAATTTTGGTTTTTTGGGTGAGCCGAAATCGTACTCGCCGTGGTGGCTGAGGATCATATGCTTGAGGAGCATGGCTGACTGCGGATCGAATCGCGGGCGGTCGGCCAGATAGCTATCCAGCATTTCCACGCCGATGACGATGTGGCCGATCAAGCGTCCTTCAGTGGTGTAATCGCCGGACAGCCCCAGATCGAACTCGCGGATTTTTCCCAGGTCATGGATGATGGCGCCGGTCAGGAGCAGGTCCCGATTGAGAAGCGGATACAGACCGCAAATAGCTATGGCGCCTTTGGCCACGGACAAGGTGTGCTCCAATAGCCCGCCTCGGTATTCATGGTGGAACCGTTTGGCCGCCGGAGCGATTTTAAATTTCCCGGACAGGTCGGGATCGGACAGCA
>JADFXS010000286.1:0-2315 GCA_015233515.1 Deltaproteobacteria bacterium
CGCGGCCAAAAACCGATATGGCGTAACCGCTGACCGGGACGACTTGATGTCCCATTTGAGCCAGTTTGGACATGGTCGCCACCGGCAGGCCTTCTTCCAACTCCACGCGGCTGGCGGGCGTGGCGGTGGTAAGACAGAAGCGCGGTCGGTCCAGAACCGCCTGCGGATCCAAAGCATCGTCCACCAGGCCGACTACGACCTGGACATGCCCCTGAGGCTGCATGAATCCACCCATGACTCCAAAGGAGGCGTAAAGTGAATCGTCGCTTTCCAAGGTGGCCATGGCCGGAATAATCGTATGGTAAGGCCTCTTACTCGGAGCCGGCGCATTGGGATGGTCGGCCTCCAGGCTGAAACAGTACCCGCGATTTTGCAGGCATATGCCCGTCCCATCCGGGACAATGCCGGTGCCGAAACCATAGTATGTGCTGTTGATAAAGGAACAGGCGTTACCATAACCGTCCACGGCCGATAGATAAACGGTGTCGGAGCCGGTGACCGGCGCGCCGTGCTTGGTGTCCATGGTGGCGCGGGTCGAGTTGATCAAACTTCGTCTGATCGCGGCATAGCTCTTGGACAGCAACTGTTCCAGGGGCGCCGGATTGAATCGGGGATCGGCGACGTACCAACGGGTATCGGCAAACGCGACTCGCATGGCTTCTATCATCAAGTGCCATCGTTCAACGCTGAAAGGGTCTTGTTTTTTCAACGCGAACCCTTCAAGTAGATTCAACGCCGACAAAGCGGCCAAACCCTGGCCGTTTGGCGGACACTCCCAGATGCGAACTCCCCGATAGTTAATACTTATGGGTGTTTCCCAAGTGGATTGGTGGGCGGTCAAATCGGAAACCTCCATCACTCCGCCGTGGGCTTGAACCGTTTCCGCGATACGCTGGGCGATGGGACCTTGGTAAAAGGCTTCCGAACCGCCTTCGGCAATGGCTCTCATGGTGCGGGCCAAGGTGGGCAGACGCATGATTTCTCCGGCCAATGGGCCACGTCCGTCAATCATCAATTCCCGGCCCCCAGGGGAGACCCGGAGCTGTTGTTCCGCGCCGATCCGCCAAAAATAGGATGCGATCGGGGCCACGGGAAATCCTTTTTCGGCCAGTTCCATGGCCGGAGCCAGGACCGCGCTCATGGGCATGGATCCATGGCGGGCGATCAGGTCGCACCAACCGGCGCAAGTTCCGGGCACGGTGACCGTAAGGGCATGATCGTGAGGCCAGGAGCGGTCCAAGGCCCGCTTGGCTAAAAGTTCCATGGTAAGGGCCGCCGGGGATCGGCCTGAACCATTTAACGCGGAGATCTGTTTGGTTGCCGCGTCATAAAAAAGCGCGAAGCAGTCGCCGCCCAACCCGGTGGAGAAGGGTTCGGTGACGTTGAGAGCGGCCGCCGCGGCCACGGCGGCGTCAGCGGCATTGCCGCCGTCCATCAGGATGCGTAAACCGGCCGTGGCCGCCAGTGGTTGGCTGGCGGCGACCATGCCGTTAAGGGACATCACCGGCGAGCGCCGGGAGTGAAAACGATCCAGATATCCATTTTCCATGATGACACCTCACACTTTTCCCAAAGGATATAACATTTACCGTTGAAATATCAAAGCCGGACCAGCGCCGAATGGAGGTTGCAAGGCATGCTTACGAGCAATTGGCCAAATGACTGGCTTCATTCACGAAAGCTTTGATCAATCCTCGCTCGGACCGCGTTCTCTTTACAACGGTTCGCCAATAAATCGTTGACCCGGGATGGCCGGTTTAGGTTCCGCGTGATACAATTATTCAATCGATCTCATTATTTTCGATTTCGCCGGAAGTCGGAGGACGGTGATTTACGTTCAAGAATCATCGATGTGGAATTTACTGCCCCTAAGGCGCCATCAGACGTGAACAATCCGTCGAACCGGAGACAGAACTATAAATAAAATGCCAAACTTTATTAATAACGGCATAGGAGCAATGAAATGTTACAAAACTTGAAAATTCGAACTAAATTAATCAGCGGCTTTTTAGCCATGGCCTTAGTGGCCGGCGGCATCGGTCTAGTGGCTTATTACTCTCTCGGCGGAATCCAGCTTCAAATTGATGAAATCGGCTATAACCGTCTCCCCAGCTTGATCTGCCTTTACGATATCAGTGATGCTCAAAACATCATAGATGGAGCGGAAAACGCTCTATTAAGCACCAAGATTTCCGATGATGAGCGTAAAGAATTTTTTAAAAAAATGGACGAGCATAAGCAGCAGGCTGGAAAAGCGTGGAAACAATATGAATCTTTACCTCAAACCCCGGAAGAAAAAAAAGTTTGGGACCAAT
>JADFXS010000286.1:2430-2801 GCA_015233515.1 Deltaproteobacteria bacterium
GGCGGAATCCTCCAAACTGCTGGACCAACTTCAAGATATCAATCAAAAACTTGCCGATGAAGCCGTCCGGGCGGCCACCGGTGAATCCGCCAAGGCCAAAACCTTTATGATCATTGTCGTGATCATCGGCGTAATATTAGCGTTATTCTTGGGAATCTTTATTACCCTGGACCTTACGAAACCCATTATTCAAGCTGTAATGCAGGCCAAAGCGATCGAGGTCGGTGATTTTTCCCAACGGCTCAATTTCCAAAGAAAAGATGAAATAGGTCAACTTACGACCGCCCTGGACTCGATGGCGGAGAGTCTAACCGCCAAGGCGCGGATAGCCGAGACTATCGCCGATGGAGATTTCCCTCACGAAGTGTCCT
>JADFXS010000286.1:2939-4407 GCA_015233515.1 Deltaproteobacteria bacterium
TGCCAGTCAGGCATTATCCCAAGGAGCTTCAGAACAGGCCGCCTCCTTGGAAGAAATCAGCGCCTCCATGACGGAAATAGCCTCGCAAACCAAAGCCAACGCCGAACATGCCGTGTTGGCCAGTCAATTGGCCGCCAAGGCCAAGGAAGATGCCGCGAACGGCAATATTCAAATGACGGAAATGACCACGGCCATGAAAGATATCAACGACTCCAGCAAAGAAATTGCCAAAATTATCAAAACCATTGACGATATCGCCTTTCAGACCAATTTGCTGGCCTTGAACGCGGCGGTGGAAGCGGCCCGCGCCGGCAAGCATGGTAAAGGTTTCGCCGTAGTGGCCCAGGAAGTCAGGAATCTAGCCGGACGCAGCGCCAAGGCGGCCCAAGAGACCGCCGAGCTTATAGACGGTTCGGTAAAAAAAGTGGAAAACGGGGCTATCCTCTTAAAGAAAAGCGCTCAAGGATTGAACGACATTGTCACAGGCGCCTTGAAGGTATCCGAGTTGGTGGCCGAAATCGCGTCCGCGTCCAACGAGCAAGCCCAGGGAATCTCTCAAATTAACCAAGGACTTTCTCAGATCGAACAAGTGACGCATCAAAACACCGCCAATGCGGAACAGACCGCCGCGGCGTCCGAGGAGCTTACCGGCCAGGCGATGCATTTGAGTGAGATTGTTTCCCATTTCAAACTAAACAGACATGGTGGGCCGGATGGTTCCGGTAAGGCGTCCCCACCATCGGCCGTCGCCGAAAAACACTTGATCGCCCCGCGACCTCATGGCCCCAAAAACGAAATTAACCGCGTTCAAACACCTAGAATTATCAAACCGAATCAAACGATAAAGCCGGAAGAGATAATTTCCCTCGATGATCGTGATTTCGGTAAATATTGATTCGCAAGGGCAAGCCCTTTGAGGTGGTAAGTCTGACCAAGCCCGGAAATCCGGTTTCCGGGCTGAAATTCTCAAACTGATCCAAAAGAAATAATAATCGGGGAAACCTAACTGATTTATTACGAAAACACCAATATTAGCTCAGCCGATTATCATAATAATCCTAAATATTTTCCAAAGGCCTCATTATTTGCTTGCATAATATTTTATGGCCTGTTATCTTGCATTATTGAAATGGGCCAAGTCCGGTATGGATATTGAGCCCAGGGCAAATACAGATTGTGAGCCCGTGCCCTCCTAAGATTTCGCATCCTAGATTCCAGCACGCATCCCTCCTGTGTTTTTTGCTCTACTTTAAGACGGGAGCGTCTAATTATGTCATCGATGAATTTGTATGTCGGAAATCTATCTTTCAGCACCTCGGAAACCGAACTGAAAAACCTGTTCGCCACTTATGGCCAGGTTGAAAGTGCCAAAATCGTAACGGACCGGTATTCCGGGCAGTCAAAGGGTTTTGGGTTCGTGGAAATGGCCAACCGGAGCGAAGGCGAACAAGCCATCAACGCTCTGAAC
>JADFXS010000287.1:0-2883 GCA_015233515.1 Deltaproteobacteria bacterium
AATCAAATAATACGTAAGGTGCACCGGGAGGCTTGATGTGATCAAAGTCCTAATCATCGATGATTCGGCCATTGTTCGAAAAATTTTTACTGAAGAGTTATCTAAGGAACCCGATATTCAAGTGGTTGGTTCGGCCCCGGACCCCTTTGTAGCTCGTGATAAAATTTTGCAATTGCATCCAGATGTTTTAACTCTCGACATCGAAATGCCCCGAATGGATGGATTAACTTTTTTGAAAAAACTCATGAAACACTTTCCCATACCAGTGATCGTGGTTAGTTCTCTAACGCCCAAAGGCAGTAAGCTGGCATTAGAAGCCATGGATTCAGGAGCCATAGAAGTGATAGCCAAGCCGGGGGGTTCTTATTCCGTGGGCGAAATGGGGACACAACTGGCCGAAAAAATCAGAGCGGCCGCCAAAGCTCGACCGCTCCGCCGCAACGTCGACGATGCGCCTACGCCTTCGGCCACCTTAAGTACCAGGGCTTTGGCGGAAACCACGAACAAACTGGTGGCTATCGGAGCCTCCACCGGGGGAACCGAGGCCCTGCGCGAGGTACTGACTCGTATCCCTCCTAATTCGCCGGGTATTTTAGTGGTTCAGCATATGCCGGCCAATTTTACCAAGGCTTTTGCCGAACGCCTTAACGGTCTATGCCAAATAAACGTCCGGGAAGCCAAGGATAACGACTCGGCTCTCCCGGGAACCTGCTTGATTGCGCCGGGAAATTATCACATGCTCATGAGACGTAGCGGCGCCAGATACTATGTTCAGATCAAAACCGGACCAATGGTCCACCATCAGCGGCCGGCCGTGGATGTGCTATTTAAATCGGTAGCCCAATACGCCGGAGCGAATGCTATCGGGGTGATCATGACCGGCATGGGGGCTGACGGCGCGGATGGAATCGCGCAGATGAAAAGCGCCGGCGCTAAAACCATAGCGCAAGATGAAGCTTCGTGTGTGGTTTTTGGCATGCCCAAGGAAGCTATCAAAACAGGGGGGGTCGATCGGGTCGTTTCCTTAAAAAACATACCCCAGGCTATCCTCGATATGCTGTAATATAGAAGTGTCTATGTCAATTCGGGGTGCGAAAACCTTAAGGCAATTTTTGATCGGCCCTTTTTTCACGAGCCGTTACCCCAAAAATATTCTTTTGCAAAGGTAAATATGCACAAGCCACCGAATACCGGAGGGCCGGTTTCCTCCACTTTGCGGAATACACCAAGTAACCAGTGATGAAAGGGGCGGAAAACCTTGGCCCGAAATATCGTCGATATCAATATCGAAGAACTCAACCGCTTAGCAAAGGAACTTGTCCAATTGGGCGCCTCGGCCGGTGCGCTCACCACGGGTTCCGGCCGACGGGTTAAAGGTTTAGCTTTTCTTTTTAAAGACTTACGTTCGACGGAGCTGAAAAGCATCATTGACCGGATGGACTTGACCATTCCTTTGTCCGGCAAATCCTTGGCCACTTTAACCGCCTTAAAAAAAATTGTTGAAGAAAATAAAACCTTGAAGGAACTCTCGGTCACGGACAACTTGACCGGGCTTTTCGATACTCGCTTTTTCAGGGACCGCTTGGAAGTGGAATTTCACCGGGTCACCCGGACAGAAAAACCATGTTCAGTCATCATGATCGACCTGGATCATTTCAAGCCGGTCAATGACCTCCACGGACACCAGACCGGCGATCAGTTACTGCGTGATGTCGCCGATATCTTACGAACCAGTATCCGCGCCGTGGACATCGCTGTCCGGTACGGGGGGGACGAGCTGTCCATAATTCTGCCCGATACCGGGACCCAAACCGGTTTCCGCTTGGCCGAACGCTTACGCCAACGGATCGAAACCGATTCGCGCACCGCCAAATATAAAGTCACCGGATCTTTTGGTTTGGCCACTCACCATCCCATGGATCCCGAAGACAGCACCACCGTGGTAGCCAGAGCCGATCAAGCATTATATCAAGCCAAAAAACTCGGCGGTAACCGGGTCTACTTTTTTGAATCGGATGGATCCAAGGAAAAACCTACGGAAGTGAATGTCTCGGAACGGGATGATCTCTTCAGCGGATTGGCGATGGATCAAGATTAAACCCTGATTTTACCGCCGCCTTCAACTCCGGGGCCGAACTGCCGATTGCAAAATCCGGACTAAAGCTTGAGATCGGTTGGAAACTATCGGCCGAAACTTTTCGAGTGGGCCGGAGCCCACTCGAAGGTTACGACGATCCGACTAGTGGAAATAAAAATGCAGATTGTCGGTCTAGACCACCAAGCTAGGGTGGGAAAATTGGAACTATTTCTTCTGATTCAATCGATCTTGGAGTTTATTTAGCTGATCCTGTAACTGCTTGGGCAGGCGATCGCCAAACTTATTGAAATGTTCTTGGATCAAGGGCACTTCGTTTTTCCCTTCCTACGTGTTTACACTGAGGAGTTGTTCGATGGCGGCACCGGGAATGTCCAAGCCGCTCAAATCCAAGTCATCCGCTTTTGGCAAACGACCAATTGGTGTATCCACCGCGGGGGCCAAGCCGTCCACTCGATCACAAATCCATTTCAGAACTCGGCTGTTTTCTCCATAACCCGGCCACAGGAACTTACCCTCGGCGCCACGCCGGAACCAGTTGACATAGAAAATCCTAGGCAACTTGCTGGCATCGGCGTTAGCGCCGACTTTCAGCCAATGGGCAAAATAATCGCCCATATGATAACCGCAGAAAGGCAACATAGCCATGGGGTCGCGTCGAAGCTGGCCGACCTTGCCCGCGGCGGCGGCAGTGGTTTCACTGCTGGCGGTGGCGCCGAGGAACGTTCCATGGGTCCAGTCAAAGGCTTCCGTAACCAAGGGGATGACCGATCCACGACGGCCGCCAA
>JADFXS010000287.1:2965-4406 GCA_015233515.1 Deltaproteobacteria bacterium
CATTCGGGTGAGCCGCCGGCCGGCCACATCCCGGAGACCAAGGTCGACGCAACCAGTCGATCAATTCGGCCGGCGCCACATCGGCCATGGCTTCCCACCAGACATCGCCATCTGGAGTAATCGCGCAATTTGTAAAAATCGCGTTCTCAGACACTGAGAGCATGGCGTTCTGGTTTGACTTCATGCTAGTGCCCGGGGCGACACCAAAGAAACCGGCCTCGGGGTTGATAGCGTACAACCGCCCATCGGCGCCGAATTTCATCCAGGCAATATCATCCCCGATGGTTTCTACCTTCCAGCCCGGTATGGTGGGAATGAGCATGGCCAGGTTGGTTTTGCCGCAGGCCGAGGGGAAAGCCCCGGTGACATAATGAACTTTTCCGGCGGGGCTGGTCATTTTCAAAATGAGCATATGCTCGGCCAACCAACCTTCATCACGAGCTTGGACCGAAGCGATGCGCAAGGCATGGCACTTCTTGCCCAACAGCGCATTTCCGCCATAGCCGGACCCGTAAGACCAGATTTCCCGAGTATCGGGAAAATGCGAAATGTATTTCTGCTTGGCATTGCACGGCCAAGGTGAATCCGGATTGGCGCCGGTCAAAGGCGCACCGACAGAATGCAGACCTTTGACGAAATCTCCTTCCGTCCCGAGGACATCCAAAACTTTGACGCCCACCCGGGTCATGATATGCATGTTGGCCACCACGTAAGGGGAATCGGTGATCTCCACACCCACCTTGGCGATGGGCGAGCCGATGGGGCCCATGCTATAGGGAATGACATACATGGTTCGACCCTTCATCGAACCGTCATACAATTTAGACAAAGTCGATTTCATTTCCGCGGGGTCAGACCAATTGTTGGTCGGGCCGGCATCTTCCTGCCGGGCGGAGCAGATATAGGTTCGGTCCTCAACCCTAGCCACATCTCCGGGATCGGAACGAACAAAAATGCTGTTCGGCCTTTTGGAGGGATTCATCGGCATGGCGGTTCCGCCTTGGATCATCAACCGGAGCATAAGTTGGTATTCCTGTTGCGATCCATCGCACACTTGAATCCGATCTGGTTGACACATTGCCGCTACCTGATCCACCCAATCCGCTAGCTTTTTGTTATTAATCATTCTCACTCCTCGATTTTTGGCTCATTTATTTAGTAGCCACGATTCTACTATGTCGTCCCCTAAAAAGAGGACAGATACTGTTCCACCAATCGGACCTCAGGCTTGGTGGCCGAATATTTACAGAAACTATGTTTAGATGTCCGTACTGGAGTCGGGGGAACCGGCGTAGTCGGTCTATGGCGGGCCGAACATCCCGGCCCATGTATCGGCTTGCGTGCCGACATGGACGCCATTTTGGTTTCTGAAAACATCAAACGGGACTGGGCATCCATCACACCCGGAGTCATGCATGCCTGTGGGCACGACCTGCATGTG
>JADFXS010000021.1 GCA_015233515.1 Deltaproteobacteria bacterium
GGGGCCGGCACCACCGACCTATGCCGGATGCACGGCACTATCCCTGGCGAAGACGACCAGATCACCACCTTTAAGGCCGGTGATTACATCGACCAAGTCTTTCTGGAATTGATCCAGAAAAAGTGCGAAGGCGCCAACCTGAACATGAATATGGTTAAAAGATTCAAGGAGGAAAACTCCTTTGTGTCGGAACAGGGCACGGAAAGAGTCTTGATCGAACTGCCGGTCGACGGCAAGCCGACAACTTTCGACGTTACCGACGAGCTGCGCACCGCCTGCCGCTCCATCGTCCCCGAGTTAGTGGATGGACTGAAAACCTTAGTGGCCACCTTTGACCCGGAATTTCAAAACGGTCTGAAACAAAGGGTGGTCCTGGCCGGTGGTGGGTCGCAAATCGTTGGCCTGAAAAGGGAAATTGAATCCTATATGAAAAAGACCCTGGGCTACGGCAAGGTCATCCCGATCGAGGAACCGTTGTATGCCGGAGCAAACGGCGGACTGTTACTTTGCAAGGACATGCCCGATGAATACTGGGACCAGCTAAAGCAGCGCAACAAGTAAAAAGCTTAATCGCTTGACAGCATTGTAACCTATAAAACGCCCGACTGCCGTAACTCCCCACGGCCGGCGGCGCGAAAGGAGAGACCAATGGAAAATACCTTCAGGTACAAAGTTCAACACATCGGCGACCTTTTCGTCGACCAGATGGCCAAAGTCTTAGGCTGGTTCAAGTCTTCGACTTGCGGGGTGTCGCTGACTTACGACATCCGCACCCTGGAGAAAAAAAAGGAGAAATCCTACACCAGCATCGGACGGCGGACCGTCGAACTGCGTCAAGTGGCCCCAAGCAACGAGCTATTCAGCGACTCTGAAATGGCGGAACTCTTCTCGCAACTGGATAAGTTAGACAAGGAACTGTCATCTCGTAAACAGTCCCGGGAAAAAAGGCTTTATCCCCAGTCGGAAACGGCTGAGCAACCAGTTTGATCCGACGACCTGTTATGCGAGCGACGACAACAAGGAGGCGGCAATCATGAAAGACATTCGCCAGATACTAACCGGGTTTTTCCTGGGGGTTCTCACATCGGCCGTGGTCTACGAATTTGTGGACCGGGAAAAACCGGAATGGTTGGATAAATTTAAATCATGGGTCAGCGGTAAACCCGTTGATGATCTGGAACCCGAAGAGGCCGAGGCCGAAGAGAACCTGGAAAGAAGTTAAAGACAGGGCTTGATGAAACGGGACCGCTATCAGCCAGCGAAAAGCAAAGGCTCATAAAACATGATGGTAAGCGCATGTTTCTTAGCTTTGCAACCAGCCGAAGCGCGGCGGGTCGGTTTTTAGAAAAGGCAGTAAATGATAGCTTTGCTTAGCATAACCTCATTATCCAGCGACCGTCATTCCGGACTTGGCCGGAATACGGAGGAAAAAGGACCGAATAGAAACCATGGAACACCGGTATGATTAACCATGGCTGACAAGATCGACTCTCAACATTCGGAATCGAAAAGATATTTGGAATTGGGACAGATATTTGACTTGTTGACCAGTCAGCTAAGTGTCATTCGCCACGAAATATATCTGAAACTGCGTGAAGGTCGGCGCCGATCCCCGGACAAGTCCAGAATGGAAATCGCCGATTTAGTGGCCAACCGCCTTATTCGTTTGAGCGCCCTGCGAGTCGGCGCCGTGGGTGGTTTGACTTCCATCCCGGCGGATCTTCCCGGATTAGGCACTATCGCCACTTCGGTTATCGGGACCACCGCGGACTTGATCTATCTGGCCCGGACGCAAGTCTATCTCTGTTATGCCATGTCCGCGGTCTATGAAACCAAGATGGATGACGCGGAACTGAAAATAGCCATCTTGCGCCTGATGGGACTGTCAGGGAGCGGGGAGCTGGTCAAAGGAATTGTCGCCAAAGCAGCCAAGGCGGCCTTGAACTCCACCACGGCCAAACTTGTGGAAAAAGGTCTGGCCGAGGCCACGGAGCGGGTAAGCTCCAGGTTATCACCCCGGCTGCTCGGCGGGGCTTTAAAAGCCTTACCGGTGATCAACCTGATTCCCTTGATTAATGTCCCTATCAGCGCTTCCATCAATGTAACCGCCGTCATGATGGTCGGGCGCCTGGCCCGGGACTATTTCAGCGCCCAAGCCAAGGAGGCTTTTGAGTCTTGCGAAGCATGACGATTAGCCTGAATTAAACCGGCATGTTAACACGTGAACCCATGCTTGGAATGATATTTTCGAGGATAATATGACCGAAGAGAATCGCGTTAAGAACGTCAATGAACCGCCGTCCGGACCGATCAAGGCGGAGAAGTCGGATGTCCTCAATCGAGTCAGAGCGGTCATGGATCGTCTGGAAAACGACCTAAGGACCAGGAAAGAAACCACCGAGGTGGTCCTCAAGGAGTCCCAGGCCAAACAGGACCAGATATTGAACTACCTGGACAACCGTCTGCGGACTCTTGAAGTGGAACGAATTCAATCGCAGAACGAAATCAAGACCCTGCAGACTCAATTGGGAACCGCCGTCCGGAAAAACCTCGAATTGGAAAAGCAGGCCGCAATAACCTCAACCGAACTGGACAGCCTGAAAAAAGATTTCGAAATGGTCATGAAGGAAAAAACCGGCCTTGATCTTCGGACTCGGGAGCTCGAACAGGCTAAAGCCACGCTTGGAGCAGCCCTGGCCGGGGCGGAAGCCCAACTAACCAAAGATAAAGAGGAATTTTCCCGAAAAACCAAGGCGCTTGAAACCGAATTTCTGAAGGCCCGGGAAACCGCGGAAATTTACCAACAAAAAATATCCAGTCTTGAAAATGAATTGACCAGGGCTGTTGGTTTGGCGGAATCCGTAATCGAGGAAAAAGCTAAAATCGAACTAAAACTCAAACAACTCCAGAACCAATGGGAACATTACATGAAAGGTTGATTCCGTGCCCTGGGCTTACCATCCTCCTAAGGACCAATACCTGTTGGACTTGGAAACCAAACGCGACACCCTGAAAGAGCGCTTGGCTCGCTTGGCCGACGAACTGAACCGGACCAACCACGACCTGGAAGTTGCCCAAAAACAATTTAAAACAGGCCGAACAACCCTGGCCCTTAACCGCCGGCAGGCAAAAGACCTCCAGGACGAGATTTTTTTTCTGGAAAAAAGGCGTCGAGAGTTCAACAACGAGATCTACTCGGTGGCCCAGGCTTTGGAGCGAAGCGACCAGGAAAAAAACAGGCTGAACGATGAGGTCAAAATCTGGCGCCAAAAAGTGGCCGAAATCCAATCAGAGGTCTCTCATGTCGAAATCGAGATCAAGGAATTGAGCGAAGCATTCCAGCTGGCTCAAGGGCAACGGGTGGCTCTGTCCGAGGAAAAGCAGGTTTTGTCCACGGAAATTTCCAGCCGCTTGTCCGGTATTTTTCATGAAAAGGAGGAAGTCGAGGAGCAATTGTTCAAGGTGGCTGTTTCGTTTCGGGAATTCATCGAGGAACGTCAAAATATATCTCAGGCTTTGCGCGACCGGGATAAATTAATCACTCATCTTAACAAGGAAATCGACGATCTGGAGCATCAAGCCGCTATTATAAACATTATAAAAGAATTACAAGACGAAAAAACCGCCATGGAAGAAGCTTTATCCAGTAAGAAAAAATCGTATCTGCGCCTTCGAGAAGCTTTATCCGAACATCAAACGACCGCCAAAACATATACTGATCGTTTGCACAAACTGACCGAGGCCATGGCAAATCTAAGGCAGTCCGTCGCCAAGACGGAGGAAGCGGTAGCCCCCTACCAGCAGGCTTTGAACCAAGTCCAGACCGCACAAAATGAAGAAGCCGAAACCATGGAAATCTTGCGCGATCGGGAAAAGGAACTTCTGAGGCTTCTGGCGGAGAAAACCGAATTGGAAACTCAAGCAGGCATATTATCCGCGCAACTTGAGAGTCTTGGAAATTTGGAAGGTATCGCCGAATAAGCACTATTGTGGATATTATGCAGAGCAAACCCGTTAACGACCGATCGCCTATAGGTTTCCGACACAGGCTCCGCTAAAGCGGGAGTACGAGCTATTATGGAAAATCATGACCAAGCTTATTACTTGAATGAAGCCAGACTACGTCGGGTTTTGGAAAAAGCCGGCCCCTATTTACGGCGCGCCAGCAACCTCCAGGTAAGTTCGGAAATAAGGATAAACACCCGGGAGATCGCCCATTTGGAGGATAAGCTGGACTTGACCGGCCGAAATTTGGCTGAAATTCAAGCAGCCCTGGCCACCCTTGAGCCACAAGTCGCCGAGTCCGGGGAGAAAGTGAGCCTTCTCCAAACCGAATGGTCGGCCGTGAACAAGGAAGTGACGTTACTGGAAGGCCTGGAAAAAAGCATAGAAGGCCAAATGCGCCAATTAGAGCGATCGAAACAAGACGCTCAAGCCAGTCGTGAATATATTCGCCAGGCCATTATCAAGGCCGAGACCCTGGAAGGTCAGCGTAACGCGCTGCGGGAGAAAGCCCAATCATTGCGGACGGCCCTATCGGAAACCAATGTGGGCCTGCGGAAATTGGAAGACAGTCTGCCGGCCATCAGAAAAACGCGTGACTTGTTGGTTGGACTGATCCCCAGTGGATTCGAACCCGATGTCTACCAAAGCCTTCAAGACGATGTCGGCCCCAAGATTACCCGGTATTTGGATGACGTCAACAAGCAGATAAATCACATCCAAAGTCAAGTTGCGTCCTTGAAGGAACGAGACGCGGCCACCGCCGCTCTGGAGCAGGAACTATTATTAAAACGGACACGAATTCATCAAAAAATCGTCGCGTTCCAGGCCCAGACCCAAAGTGGCGCCACCATGGAGTCTTTAAAAAAGGATCTCCAGGATCTCGAGGACCAGGGCCGACGCCTTGACCAGGATTATAAAGCCGGCCAAGCCGAAATAGAAAAGCTTGAGGAATCGTCAACTCGACTCAAGAAAACCATAATCGAGTCGCAAACCGCTCACGATCAGCTGGTGAAAAAACATTCCGCGCTTGTGATCTTAAGACAGGAGATGGAGGAGCGCGGAGACCTGGATGAAGAACTGGCCAGGTTGGGAACCCTGATCCAAAAGCATAACCTGTTGGCTCAAGCTAATACAGTCATGGCTGATCAAGTTGGAAACTTGGTTGAGGAATTGAGGATAAATAACTACCGGCTTCAAACCACCATCGATGATAACCGGAAGGTCAAGCTCGATCTTGAACAACAGCTGGCCAAGGAATTTGGATGATTGTTAACGTCGTTATAGCAATGTTAACCAGGCTGGAGGCCGAAAAATGGAAGAAAATAATATTCAAAGACCGGAATTTTTGAACAGCGTCGCCCGGATGATGAACGCGGGCGGCGAGGCCGCCGTGCGTGCTTATGATCTGACCAGTAACGCCCTGGGTTGGTTCATATCCGCGGCCGTTAAGGTTCCGGGCAAGACCCTCGGCCTGGCTACCGGCGGTTTGGACATTATCCGGCCGAGGGAAATCAAACAAATCGAAGCGCAAATAGAGGAATCTCGAAAAAAAATCGAGGACCTGTATTTCAAGATCGGCCGAGCCGGAGCCGGCCATCCCGAGACCGAAGGCGCCCTGCAGAACGAGGTGATCAAAAGCATGATCGCCGAGGTTCGAGAGAATGAACAGGAAATAGAGCGTCAAAAAATCCGGATCGCCGAAATTCTCAAGGAGAAATCCTCGGCCCCCAAAGCCAGGCCGCAAACCAAGATTGAATATGAGCGAGTGGTTAAAAACGTTCAGAATGCCATTAAGGATGCTCTTGACCAGGGCGCCTTTGAAACCACCGAGGACAAGGAACTTTTCGGAAAAGTGGCGGGGGATTTAACGGACCACGAGTTGGACATTAAAATCCTGGCCGCATCGGAGTTGGGACGTCGCCGGAACCCGGTCGCGGTTCCGATTTTAATCGCCGCCGCGGACTTTGAACATCACGGTTTGTTGCTCGAGATTATCAGCGCCTTAGTCTGCCTGGGCGACCCGCGAGCCGTGCCTCTGTTTAAGGACAAAGTCAATCATCCCAAACACCGCGTACGACTGGCCAGCCTCCGCGGCTTACACAAAATGGCTGATGTTCAAGACGCCGGACCTATAACTTGTCAAGCCCTTGAGGATGAACAGCCTGAGGTTCGCAGCGGCGCGGCCATGTTTCTCGGCTGGATGAATTACCATGATGCGGTTCCCGCCCTGGTCCATAGCTTGCATGATAAGGAAGCCAAGGTTCGTAAGGCTTCCCTGGCCGCCTTATCTCGGATCAGGGATGAAGCCGCGGGTTTGGAAATTATAGACCGCCTGGCGGACAAATCCTCCGAGGTTCGAGAACAGGCTTTATCCACGATCCGAGTCCTGGCGGGCGAAGAGTTAGCGTTTGATCTTCAGGCTTCGGGCCAGACTCTGGCCAAAGCCGTCCAAGGTCTCAAGGACTGGTGGTCCCGGGAGAAGCTAGAAAAAATGGTTGAAGAACCGGCGGAAGTAACGCCCGCCCCGGACCAGGCCCTCCTCAAGGAACCGCTTCAGGACATAACGGTGGCGCAGCGATCCGAGCCGCTGATGGAAGAAGCGTATCTGGCCGAGCCGGAGGCGGAACCAACCGCCATGGCGATGGAGGACGAGTCCATAACCGAACCGCCCGCCGCCGAGGCTTTTATGGAAACCACATCGATCCAAGAAAAAGCTGTGGCCGAGGTTGAGCCCGAACCAACCGCCATGGCCGTGGAGACCGAGTCCATAACCGAGCCGCCCGCCGCCGAGGCTTTTATGAAAACCACATCTGTCCAGGAACCGGCCGTTACCGCGGCCGAGCCCGAGACGATCCCTGAATCCCCCGCCGCTCAATCCGAGGCAACCGAGGAGGAAGACGATATCGCCGCCATGGGGCAGTTTATGATGGAGGCCGAACCCGATGCGCCGTCAACCTTGACTGAAACATCCACGCTGAGCGAGGACGATCTCAGAGGGCTAAACAAAGCCGACCTCATCGCCTTGGCCCAGGAACGTGGGATCGAAGTGGATTCAAGGTTGACCAAGGTAGAGATCAGAGAGCTGCTGACCAAGGGTGAAAAATGAACTCGGCCAAGCCCAGACCGATAGCTCAAAACTCGATCTCTTCCAATGAACAGGATTGGCTGGCCAAAAGAAATGCTCTTCTCCAAGCCTTATCCCAACATAGAAATGCCCAGGCGCTGGATCCCGATCGCCTGTCCCACCAACGGGACAGCCTGGCCGCCGAGGTTGAACAACTGGAGGGCGAAAATCAGGCCTTGACCAGTGAGGTCAAGGCCCTGGAAATTGAGCTGTCGGCCAAGCGCCGCATGGCCCAAGGCATTTTCCGTAAAACTGATGAAGCTAAACGAAAAATGGTCAGATTTTCTTCGCAGGAAAGGTCCCTGGCGGGAGAAATCGGCTTTTTGAAGACCGAAAAGGACCGTCTGCAAAAACAGTATGCTGAAGTCATGAAAAAGGTGGAGGCCAATCTCGCCGCTTTGGACAGAGTTGTCAGGCAGGTCAGTTTCAACAAAGGGGAGATGGAATCCCTGGTCGAAAAAATGGAGTATTTGGAATCGCAGGCCCCCAAGCAAAGTCAAGACCTTGACCAACTCGAAGAAAAAATCGCCGAAGCCGTCCAGTCCATCAAGGACATTTATGCCCGTGTATGCGCCATGGATAAGACTACCAAGACTATTTACTACCGCAAGAGGAAAGAAGCGGCCCAATAAGGCCAAAGCCCAGGCTAATAGCATGCGGTTGTTTGAAGCGGAGGTTTGAATATGGAAGATTACGAAAATGAAAAATCAGGAATTTTAAAAAGCGTCGCCCGAGTGATGAACGCCGGGGGAAATGCCGCGGTATACGCTTTCGACGCCACCAGCCAAGCCATGGGCAAATTCTTTTCCGTGGCCAAAAAAGCCGTCGTTGTCCCACGGAAAGCCAAAGGTCTGTTCGTCAGCGGTTTAGGTTTGATCAGGTCTGATGAGATCAAAAGAATTGAAGCCAAAATCAAGGATTATGAGCAAAGGATCAAATCCCTTTATTTCCTTATCGGGAAGGAAGGGGCCCAATACTCGACCAGTGACGCGCCCTTGGAGGCTGAAGCCGTCAAAAAACTCATTGCGGAAGTCAGAACTTACGAACGGGAGATCGAGCGGCTGGAAGCCCGGATTGCCGAGGTTCAACAACAGCATCAGGCTGAAGTCCAAGCCAAAAGGGAACGGGTAAAAAAACCGGTCAAACCGCCCGAAAAACCTTCTTTTGAACGTGTAGGCAAGCTGGTCAAGGGAGCCATTGATCAGGCGCTGAAAAACGGCGAGTTCGAAACCACTTCGGAACGGGCTATTTTCGAGAAGGTGGCCAAGGACCTTTTGGACGACGAAATGGAGATCAAGGTTTTGGCCGCGGCCGAATTGGGCCGGATGGGCCATGCCGTCACCGGTCCGGTCCTGGTGGCCGCCGCCGGCTTCGAAGACTCCGGATTGCTGTCGGAAATCATCAATTCACTAATCACGCTAGGCGACCCGGCCGCCATTCCCCTCTTTAGGGAACACTTTACCCACGCCAAACACCGCATACGTATCGGCTGCCTGCGTGGTCTGTACAAGATGGCCGATGACCAGACGGCCGCCCCGATCCTGATTGGAGCCTTGCGGGACGAACATCCTGAAGTTCGGAAAACAGCCGTTACCTTCCTAGGGTGGAAGAATTACCCTGACGCCGTCCCCAGCCTGATCCAGTGCCTGCGGGATGACGAAGGCAAAGTCCGCAAGGCCACGGTCCAGGCTCTGGCCAATCTCAAGGATGAGGCCGCGGTCATGCCCCTGATCAGTGTGCTGGGAGATCAAAGCGTCGAAATCCGCGAACAAGCCCTGGAAGCCATCCAGGTAATCACCGGAGAGGAAGTGGCCTTCGACATTTCCCTCATGGGCCAGGAGCTCAACCAGGCCATCGGGACTTTAAGGGATTGGTGGCAGCAAATACGATTAGGCCGTAAAACAGCCGCGGCCATGGAAGAACCGGATACGGAAGAATCAGACCTCGAATTGCACGCCGCGGAAGAACGACCGATCGAGAGAGCGCGGCCGACAACAGAAGACTCGGCTTCGTTTCAGGTCGAACCTAAAATATTGGAACCAGGAGCGCAGGCCCACACGGTCAGACCTCAGAATGAAACCGAGGACAGATCGCTCACTCCGGAATCGCCTTTGAGCGACCAACCCCCGGATACCGCAAATGGGGAGATCCGCCATGACCGTGATTGATTTGATCAAGGATAGCCTGGACGTCAGGGTCGAACCCTGGACGGAAACACCCGTCCGCCCGAAATCAATCGCCCTGGAAACCGCGACCGTGGAATCTCAGACCATCTCTACCCAAACTCGATCCGAAGAAATGCAAACCTCGCCGCTACCTAAGATAAGAGGCTTGGATTTTCTAAAAGAAGGCATTTACGGCCTCGATCTGGAAAAGACCATTGAAGATATGTTCATGGTCATCAAGAAGATGGAGGCTCAACTGGAACGAGTCCTTAATATCAACAGTCTGTTGGAAAAGGATCTCCAGTACGCCAAGGACAGGATCAGGGAATTAAAGGCCGAAAAGGCCTTCCTGGAAGATACCATCGCCGGTCTCCAGGAAGAGATCCCGACCAAAAGGGAAATGCAGATCGAGATCGATCACGTCTTGGGGGAAAGACACTCAGCGGAAAAGCGAATCCGCGAAATGGAAAAACTGAATCAGGACGCCAACCAAAAAACTATCCGCTACCAGGCTCGCATTGCTGAACTGGAAGAAGAACGACGAGATACGATGAGCGAGATAAACTATTTGGAAGCAAGGCTCAATTCAGCCACCGAAAAGATCGCCCGCCAGGATCGGACCATCAACCTCACTCGCGGTGAGCTTATTGCCCATAAGGATAGAGTCAAATCCCTGGAAGAAGAACTCAATTCCGCCTTGAACGATAAATTTCGAGCCCTTAAGGCCTTGAAGGAATCCAACTCGGCGGTGGCCGAATTGCACTCGGCTTTGGCGGAAAAGGAACTGCAACTGAAAAAGGCCTTTTACCGAGGCGAGGAGGAGAAGAGAGAGGGAGTCTAACTCATGGACAACCACCAGAAAAAAAATAATCCGCCATCTCCGGCCCGGGATGATGAAGAAATGGAGAAGTTGGCCGACCTAGTGGCCGAAGTCCAGGATTTGGATCGAACTCGCCAGCTTCTTGAAGCGGAGAATAACGATCTGAAGGCCAGGATCGAAGTTTTTGCTCGTGAAATCAAAGGTATTGATATCTCGGCGGCTGCGGCCCAAGCCCAGGTCGAGGTTTATGAACAGAGCTGTAATGAGTACGCCGGGCGCATGGAAAGCCTCACCGCGGAACAGGATAAATTGATAAACGACATAAACTCTTTGCACCTGCAAATAAATGCGGCTCAGGCGGATTCCGACTCCAGCGCCCTCCTCCGAGGCAGTCTTGAAACCGAATTGAATGATGTCGGGATGGAGAGAGAGATCGCCCTCAAGCGGATAAAGGATATAGAAGCTGGTCTGATGCGTAAATCTTCGGCCAAGAATCTGCGGACTCCCCAGATAATACAGTATGGGGACGTCATGAAACAAATCCGCCAGGTGTTTCTGGAAGCCCAGAACAGGATGGAAGTTGCTCTTATTCTCAAACAAAAATGACGGTCAGGCGGAAAATCCGTTTGCAGGCCTCGGGCGGTGGAGCCTAGCCGGAGATACTGATGGAACCACTTGAATTAACTTCAAGGTCATCAAAAACCAGAATTATAACACTACAAGAACTCCTGGCCCGGATTGATCAGGACATGAGGCTCATGGAACAGACCTACGGGTTGGTGACCAACGAGACCGGCGCCGGACTGGCCCGGGACATAAAGTATCTCCTGGCCGATCAAATCGCCAGCCGGATGTGGATTGGTTTGTACGATCCAGCGGACCGGGCTACAATCCTGGTGGAATATACGTACACTCAGGATGATTCCGCCTGGATATCGGAAATCATCAGCCGCTGGGGATATCGTCGGCCGACCCATATGGCCTTCGATGTCGCTCTGGAATTTACTCCAGAGTTTCAGGCTTTGGATGATGAAACACGGTCCTTGCTTCTGGATAACACCGAATTGAATTGGCGGCCGTATTTCGAATAACCTAACCCACGATCCGTGGGGTCGGGCACTATAAATGACACCTGATTTTAACCAACATCTTAACTAACAGGGAGTTTATCATGGCCATAAAAAAAACATTGTCGGTCGATGGAAATGAAATGACCATTAAACCGGCCGGCCGATTCGATGTCAACCTCTATGCCGAATTCAGCATGATCTATCAAGGCCAGATGGACTCGGTCTCCAAGTATATCATCGACATGTCGGAAGTTGAATTCATCGATAGCTCGGCTCTGGGAATGATGCTGATGCTGCGCGAACAAGCGGGCGGTGATGAGGCCGACATCCAAATTGTCAGTTGCAGCCCGGCGGTGAAAAAGATATTGACCACGGCTAAATTCGAACGGTTGTTTAAAATTGGCTGATTGGCCTGTTTATATCCTGGTCGTCGACGACGATCTGGCGCTGCAAGCCATGTTATCCAAAATTCTATCCCTGAGCGGATACAGGCACCGAACCACCGGCAGCGCCGAGGCAGCCTTTAAATTACTTGAGGAAGACCATTTCGATCTGATTATTTCCGATATTCATCTGCCGGGTCAAAACGGGATAGCTTTCATGAAGGAGGCCCAAAAAAATCACCCCGACCTGGATTTCATTATCATGACCGGCTACACCACCCAATATAATTATGTGGATATCGTCAAGGCCGGCGCCTCCGATTACATGGTCAAACCCTTTGAAATCCAGGAAGTCATCGCCAAAGTCTCCAGGGTTATCAAGGAGCGCGACAACCTCAATAGACTCAAAATGACCATCCAAATCCTGGAAAAAACTGAAAAATTGGCTATGGAACTGGCCGGACGGGAAGAAAAAGCCAGAGGAGAACTGGCGAAATCCCATGACGATCTCAAATCCCTATACCAAGGTCTGCGGCGGGAACATGAGTTCGCTCAAAGAGTATTCAAGAGCTTGGCCAAATACGATATCGTAAATACTCCCAATGTCAGAAAACTGCTCGTCCCATCCGAAATCGTCGGCGGAGATTTGTTTCTGGTGGCCATGAGCACCCCTGAACATCAATATTTCCTCCTGGGAGATTTCACCGGCCATGGATTGTCCGCCGCCCTAGGGGCCATTCCCACCACCGAAATTTATTACCGGATGACCGAACTGGGCCGAAATATCGAATCGATCACAACCGAAATCAACAGAAAACTTAACATCGTCCTGCCAACAGGATTATTTCTGTGCGCCTGTCTGATAGAGCTGAATCTAACCAAGGGGATCATGGCGGTCTGGAATGGCGGCTTGCCTGACGTTCTGGTGGTAGACCAGGGAGGGTGGATCAAGGATCGCTTCTCTTCCCAGCACTTGCCGCTGGCCATCTTAAAACACGATGATTTTGACAGCACTTCGGAAGTGATTAGGCTGTATCCGGGCGATCGTATTTATATGTGCACCGATGGGCTCATCGAAGCTGTTAACGAAAATGAAGATAGATATGGCCAGGAGCGTTTAGAGGCCATTTTCGACCAATACTACCCGACTGAAAACTTGTTTGACTTGATTAAGCAGGATTGGTCGGCTTTTCGTGGGCAAGCCAAGCAGTCGGATGATATGGCCCTAGTGGAAATTACCTATGACCCCGACCAGCCAATCTGGAGTGATAGCCGACAGAGGGCAGACTTGGGAAAATCAAAAGGAGCCGACCATGATTGGCGGCTGACGTTAGATCTGACGCCGGAGGCTATCAGGCAACTTGATTGTGTTTCCCTGCTGTTAGAGTTCTTGCTTCGCACTAACAAGGAACTGACTGATTTTAAACAGGACCTCTATTTGATAATTTCCGAACTGTACACCAATGCCGTTGACTGGGGCTTGTTAAACCTCAATCCGGAAGTAAAGAGAAATCCTAAGACCTACGACATGTACCATCAATTGCGCCGGGAGCGCCTGACTGGTCTTGATCGAGGCTCCATCAGGGTAAAAATTATATATTCCCGAAATCAACATATGGGACAAATAGAACTGTCCATGGAAGACAGCGGCCCCGGGTTCATTTATCGGCTCGCTTCTATTGAAGTCGGGGAGCACGACCTGGGCGGACGGGGCATCTCGCTAGTCCGGATGGTATGTGAAAAAGTTGTTTACCAGGGCCGGGGAAACCAAGTCTGGGCCGTATACCAATGGCCCATTACCGATGACGGGAATTCCGTTCCCAAGGCGTCTTCTGCTTCCGGGAGAGAGTCAGGGCTGAGAAGCGTTCTTCACTAAGGGCTGGACCAATGATCTAAAGTTAAGGAAAAACCCTGTCAACCTAATAATCACTCAGGCGAAACCAGGGGTCAAATTTCCCTCTTTTTCCTTGATTCCGGCATCCGCTGAAATGACAACCCGATGAAACAACAATCACTTTAATCCGATCTTCCATGCTAATGGCCTCCAAGCGCTCCTGTACCGAAAAATCCGGATTTAAAATAAAATGTGGTAAACTTGGTTTAGGTGGTGAGCAGTGACGAACCAGAAGTTGAAAATTCTTATCGTCGATGATTTCGGCATGATGCGCAAAATCGTAAAAAAGACCCTTACCGGCCTGGGATATTCTTATATAGCGGAAGCTCCCAACGGTGAACTGGCTCTGGAGAAGCTCCGGTCCGAACATTTCGATTTGATCATCAGCGATTGGAATATGCCGGTCATGACCGGAGTCGCATTTCTGCAGGCCGTCCGGGGAAATCCGAAATTATCGGACATACCTTTCATCATGCTCACGGCCGAAGCCACGCTTGACCAAATCACCGAAGCTATCAAGTCTGGGGTCACACAGTATATAATCAAACCTTTCACCCCGGAGATATTAAAAGCGAAGATCGATTTGGCGCTCAAGCCCCATAAATAATGACGAACCGCTGAAAAGCCCGATACTTGGCCGAGAGCAATTAAGCCGCGGTAGTATTTTTAATGGGGTATGCTGGTCGTCATCTCTAAATGAAGTATTATTAGAAGGCCGTAAAACGACCTTTTACCCGGTAGGAGCGTCCCATGGAACCAGACCTGAAAAAGGCCGAAGAAATTGCCAAAAGCATACAAATTCCGCCACTCCCCCGAGTAGTAATGGAACTAAACGACGTCCTTAACGATCCGCGAGCCAACCTCGACCGAATAGTCGATTTGATCAGCAAAGATCTGTCCATGTCGGCTAAAGTACTCAAACTGGCCAACTCGCCGATTTTTGGAACAAGTCAGAATATCAGTTCTATCAAACAGGCCTTTATTCGAGTGGGCACTAATAATTTCTCTCGCATTGTCCTGGCTTCGGCTCTAAGCGACGTTTTGGGGGGAGGCAAAATCGATAAAAGCATATTCGAGGCCTTTTGGACTCACTCTTTGCTAGCGGCGAAAATGGCCGAAATGGTGGTTAAAACCAATGAATCTCTGGCCAGTATCGTCTCCAGCGACTTGGCCTATACCACCGCTCTGTTCCATGACTGCGCCATTCCCTTACTCTTGAAGCGATTCCCTGACTATAAGAATATTTTTACCGAAGTCCTGAGCAACGCTCCCGACGTCATCAACCTGGAAGAATCTCTTTTTGAATCTAATCACTCTGTCATGAGTTTTATAATGGCCAAGAGCTGGAAGCTTCCCAAGCCGGCCTGCCGAGCCATTTTAGACCACCACGCCCCAAATCCCACAGTAACCGGCGAGATAGTCGAAAAAAAACTATGGGCCATCTTGGCCTTGAGCGAAGCCATATTACAAATCGGTAATGACGAAATGGAATACATGGAGGCCAGTAACAAAGATGCGCCAAGCTTTATCAAGCCCCTGGCCATGGAACTATACCTGACCGGAGAAGACTTTTTTGACTTGGTCTTTCAACTACGCAATATTATGGGACAATCATAGTTAGATCAGAAACGGCCCGCAGTTTGGTTCCGCCCTGCTCCCCTGAGGTCGGTCATGGCTGTGCATCATCGAAACCCGACCAACCATAGGTTTAATGAACATGCAAGAAAATAATTCCGAAGTTGACATATAACTAATTGGCATGTTAGTATAAAAGATCGTTTGGAACGTAAGGCGAACCTGTACGTTTAATTTCTGGATAGTAAGGTGGATTCCATGGCTGATGAAGGCAAGTTCCAGAGTCTTGAAGAGCGTCTGCAAGCCTTAAGGGAGCTTTCGACCGGAGTTGGAAGCTTGCCCGCACAGTCTGAACCGGCCGGCGAACAAGCCCCTTTGGCCGCGCCTATACCGGCGGAGATCCCCTCCCCGCCTCTAAAGACCTCGGAAAAGGAAATCGGAGCCACACCGGAAATTACTCCCGGCCCGGTCGGTTTAGATATTGGAACCAGCCATATTGTCTCTGCTCAAAATAGGGGCAGCCATATCCAAACAGTCAATCAGCTGAATGCCTTTTTCACCGTTCCCAGGTCCAAGTTCGCGGCCAACCTTCTGAAGCAGAAGGAGATCATGCATTTCGACAAGGACACTCTGTTCTACATAGTGGGTTATGCCGCGGACAGTTTCGCCAACATGTTCAATACCGTAACCAAAAGACCAATCAAGGAAGGCATTTTGAGCCCCAGCGAGAAGGAGGGCCTGGCCGTTGTCAAGGCTGTAGTCAACACCCTCATTCAGAAACCAAAAAATTTCGGGGAAGTTCTCTGTTTCGGCGTTCCGGGTGAACCTGTAGGCGCGCCGGCCGTCGGGTCCGTAGTGTACCATGAATCCGTCATTAAAATGTTCCTGACGCGTATGGGATATACCCCCGTATCCCTCAATGAAGGGATGGCTATAGTCCTGGCCGAACTGGCGAACGATGATTACACCGGCATCGGCATCAGCATGGGCGGTGGAATGTGCAACGTCTGCCTGTCCTATCTTTCCTTTCCGGTCATCACTTTTAGCATACAACGAGCGGGCGACTACATTGACCAGATGGTCGGGATATCGGTGGCTGAACCGTCCACCAAGATAAAAGGGATCAAGGAAGCTGAATTGGATCTTTCCCGCGCCCCTCAAGGGGCCATTCATACCGCGTTGCATATTTTTTATGATGATTTGATCAATTTCCTGCTTAACAATCTGCAACGAGTCTTAGCCGCAACAGATAAGCTCCCGAAGATAACCAAACCTATCCCGATCGTCATCAGCGGCGGGACGGCCATGCCTAAAGGTTTCCAGGGCAAATTCGCCACAGCCCTGACCCAGATCACTCTGCCCATCGAAATATCCGAGGTACGATTGGCCAGCGATCCTCTGAACACTACCGCCAAGGGCGCTTTGATCATGGCCATGACGGAGGCGGCTTAGCCCTAAATGCCCCCCCAGGTGGTAATTTTTTCTCCGGACAAACTAAGGGGGGGAATTACCAAGGAAGTTCTCCGCCGGGCAGGGATAGAAACGCTGCTGATCAGTAAGGTGGCCAAGGCGAAAGGTGCTCTGGTCGCCGACTCTCCCCAAGCTCTAGTATTGGACACCATGGGTTGCCTGCCAGAGGAAATCAACATCCTGTTAGAACACTGCCGGACCTTGAAACAAACCACGGTAATCTTGCTGGGCCGCTCTTCCCTCATTGAAGCCATTGCCGCCGACCGTGGCAACACTATCCCCTTATCCGATCCCCTAGACCCGGAACTCGTCGCTGAAAAGGTTAAGACGGCCATGGCCTCACCTCCAGGTTTAAACACCGAGGAACCCCAGGATCTGCAGGCCGACCTGATTGAATTTCTAAGGCTTGAGTAACGGCTTTGCCCCCCGGCCCCTCATCTTCACCGGTAAAAAGAATCATCGCCGTGGTCGGCCCTAAGGGCGGCGTAGGCAAGAGTACGATTTCCACCAACCTGGCCGTGGGATTAACCGCCATGGGTTATAAGGTGGTGGCTGTGGACCTTGATCTGGGCGCAGCCAATTTACACGCCATGTTTGGTCTAAGAAAAGTCCAGCACACCTTGGACGATTTTCTCCTGAACAAGGTAAAAGACCTCAACCAACTAGTCGTCGACACCAATATCGGCGCCTTGAAAATCATCTGCGGCGGCGACGTTCCTGGTATCGCCAGCCTGCCATACGCCAAAAAAATAAGCCTGATTCAACACTTGGCCAAACTAGAGGGAGATTGCCTGTTATTGGACCTGGGCGCCGGTTCCTCCTTCAACGTGGTGGATTTCATTATCATTGCGCATAAGACCTTGATGGTTACCACCCCCGAGATAACTTCCCTGATGAACGTTTACAGTTTCATCAAAACCGTGGCCCACCGGCGACTGGAAATTTTTTTCCGGCGTAAGAAAAGTAACGACCTCCTTGATTTATTGGAAAAGGCCAGAGACCCGGACGCCAATCCTCACCTAAAGACCATGGCGAGCTACTTTAACGTGGCTCGCCGGATAGACATGGATTTAGCTAACCAGGCTCAAAAGATATTAGCGGGTTTTGAGCCGTTGATCGTGGTTAATCGGGTGGAAACCGCAGCCGATGCCAATTCCGGCGAGGTTATCCGGAAGCTGATGGAGCAGTATCTCGATATTAAAAGCAGTGTGGTTCTGACCATTCGCGAGGACAAGACTCTGAAAAAATCCGCGGCCATGATGAAGCCCGTGGTGCTAGAATTTCCGAAATCGAGTTTCGCGGTGGATATAATGAAAATAGCGAACCTGGTCGTGGCATGAACGGATGCCCCGTGGAAGATCGACCATCTTTTTACAAGGTCATTATGAATAGGTCCTTTCAATTTCCATCAATATTTCCTTCTTGCCCAAATGTGTTTTACCGTTGAGACTGGCGTAGGCGGCCGCTCCGTCCAGCAAGGCCACGGCCTTGCCCGGCAGGTAACCATCCGTGATGTATCTGGCTGAAAATTCCACCGCGGCGGTCAGAGCCTCGTCGTTGATAGTCAGGCCGTGGTATTTTTCAAACGATGGAGCCAAGCCTCGCATAATAACCAAAGCTTCTTCCGAACTCGGTTCCTTGACCAATATTTTTTTAAAACGTCTGGCCAGGGCCGCATCCTTGGCGAAGTAATCGGCCCCCTCCAAGGTAGTGGCCCCGATGCACGGAAATTCTCCTCGCGCCAGCACCGGTTTGAGAATATCCCCGGCCCCCATGGAGCCTTCGGTGGAGCCGGAATCAAGTAGCGTGTGGATTTCATCGATAAAAATAATCAGCTCGGTTTTTCTGTCTAAAACCTCCTTGATCAGTCCTTCCAGTCGCGACTCCAGATCTCCTCTATACCTGGTCCCGGCGATCAGACTGTTGAGAGACAGGGCGTATAGGGACTTGCCTTTGAGTCTTGCCGCAACTTGTCCCGTAAAAATCGCTCGGGCCAACCCCTCCACAATGGCCGTTTTGCCTACTCCGGGTGGACCGACCAATAAAGAATTATTGGCTTCCATCTGGCATAACACTTGGGCCAGGCGGCTGATGTAACTATCTACACCGATTGTCGGTTTGGTGCGGTCCAAATATTCAGACGCGGACATGAGGCAGCCGTGTCGGTCCAAGTAGTTTAAGGATCGGTGGGGCCAACCGGGAATAGTCTTGAATAACAGGCGAAGTTCGCTGGAAGGCGTATACGAATTTGGAACGAAAAAATAGATGGTAGTCTCCGTCCCGGCAATAGTCCGATGTAGTTGTTTGATCAAAGTGCGTATTTCGCCGACAGACGGCTGAACCGCGTCGGATGTTCCCAAATAATAATGAAAATCTTCCAGTATATAGGAGGCTGGCTCATTAGTTTTCCGGATCAGAAATCTGAGTATATCCACGGGCGAAATTAGATCGCCCATTTCTTCATCCCTGACTTTGGCAAAAAGTCCCGAGGGCAAAAAGTTCATCAAGCCCTGCCCGTTTATCCATAAAAACGGCGCGGGACCATCCGCGACAATTTTATTGACTAGGTGCTGGAGGTCTAAGGTTGAATCGTGGTACGGGGCCAAAAAAAATCCGGAACGCGGTGCAGGAGTAATTTCGAGCACCGCCGGTTTTGGTTGGGATTCATATCGGCCGTTGACCGAAATCTTTTCCCAATCATCTAGCAGCAGCCCCTTAGCCAACCGATATAGTTCAGAAACATCGACATTTGGCTGAAAGCCCCTGTCAGTGAATTTCTGGCGGAACAATTTCACAATAAAGGGTGACCAAGGTCTTCGGCCGGCCTCCTTTTTTGTTACGGACAAATCTTGTTCAGAAATAGTAATCGAATCGGCTCGACCAGTTATTTCATCAAACAGTTGTAAGACGACCTTTTTCATCTTCCCTGAAGATCTTTCAAATAAATAGAAAACATTTTTGACGAAGTGATTGTTTAATTATCCTTTTGGCTCAGTATTGTCGGGCTCAATTTTGAACTGGAAGGTGAGCGCATTCCCCAGGACTTGCTCCGGGGTTAGCGAGCAAAAACTTAGTGATTTCGCTCCTTACGTGTCGAAGATTCCTCGCAGCTTGCCGCGGGAAGCTTGAAATCTTCAAAATACATCGGAATTCCTCCACCTTGAAAATCTCGCCATCCTCGACCCGAGTCAATATTTCCAGATGGGCAATCACTCCTGACAACATGGCCATTCTAGGCGGCAGGGATATAAATGTCAAGCCATGGCCGAGGACCTAAATCCGTACGACCCCATAAATCGGCTTTTTGTTGCCTTTACCGGCAATAATGTGTATTCTTCGCCCCTAGAGTGTCTAAACTGTTGGCTATTCCGCGCTCTAACCTTGTCGGTTGATTCGGCGTGGAAGTCCATGGAAAAAGTCATATATTTCCGGTAATGCCGGAAAGTCGATTTAGTTAACCCATTGAAGTGGAAGGACGGCTGAATATGACGGCCGAAGAACAGTCTCACCCATCAGCCGGGATGGCGGTAAATTCATTGATTCAGGATTTGGAAAGCCAACTGACCCCAGGGCTCACCGAAGAAGCTAAAAACCATTTTAATAATTTTATGGATAATTTACGATTGCTGTTGGAAACGGCCTTCATGGAGTTTGAAAACCGACAAGCTGGGCTGGAGACATCAATCGGTGATTTTTTTTCAAGCCGTCAAATCGAGCTAGCCAAGCTAAATCAAGAAATCACGCAAATTCAGCAGAATCTTGGAATAGCCCTGGCTCAAAAACATGAACTGGTCGAAGGCCGGGATGACATTATCCAGGAAAAGACTGAAGCGGAACGGCGTGCGGAATTGGCCCTGTTAGTGGCTGACGAAGCCGAAAAAAAATTACGTGAAGTAATTCATGTCAATACGCATCTGAATGCCAAATTACAAGAAAGTGACTCGCAGTTAAATGAAGCCATCCTGTTGGCGGAAAAGTTTCACCGGGAAAAGCAACAGCTGGAAAACAGACTTGCTGATCTGTTGAAAAATAATAATGGAATTTGAGGTCTGACGCCCTGATTGTCAACCCTTGTGATCCGCGCGAATTTATTTGGCAGGCTTGGTCCAGACAGGGAAAATCGAATCCATGAACCATAATGACAATGCCGAACACTCCAACAAATCCCCATACTTTGATCAGGCCCTGACGTTGAGCGAAAAATTGAAAGACCATCTCGGCGAGGAAAACCAGTCCGTCCTGAGAGAGTCTTTGAACTTGGCCCTGGATTATTCGAATCTGATTCGGCGGCAGACGGAAAAAGGACGGGAAAAAATCCTGGCTGTCTTGAACGACGCCCAAAAACGTGACGAGGAAATCGAAGAAAATCTCAAACGCGATATAGCCGAAATAACTGAAGTAATTAAGCCTCTCCATGACCCCATGGGCCAGGATGGGGCAACGGAACTTCTGCTGACCTCACTCACTGAGGTCAGAAAACAGTTGACCCAGGCAAACGAATTAGCTCAGAGCCTTCAAAATGATTTAACTGAGGCCCACACCCGGCTGGACCGGCTGGTCAACGAAAAACTTGCCCTGGAAACAGCTTTATACCAAGCCAGATCAACAAGCCGGAATGAAACCGAATCGTTGCGGCAGCGCCTGCAAGAACTACAGACCCAATTGGATCAGGTCACAACTCATGCGCGGAATCTCCAAACCGCCCTTGACGAGACCAACGCTACGTTAGAACGACTGGATCATGAAAAATCGTCCATGGAAAAAGCGTTGCTCCAGGCCAAGACCGAGCAGACCGCGGAAATTACTTCCTTGGGGGACCGTCTGGAAGAATTACAGGTTCAACTGACCCAAACGGCCGATGAGGCTCAAATCAAACAACAGGCTCTGGATAGAGCTGAACAAAAAATTACGGCATTACTTGATGAAAAGGCGTCGACCCAAAAAGTCGAGAAATTTGCTCTGGCGAAAGCCAATGAAATCGAGAGCAGATTAAAAGAGACCAATACTATTTTTAAATCATTAAATACTACTTTGAAATCAGTCCGAGCTTGGTGGTTTATTAGCCTGACTGTTATCGTATTGCTGGTTGGACTATTTTACGTTTTTAAGGTCAGTCCTCAAGGTTTATCGCTTACCTCCACCGAATGGACCAAGATGAAAGCCGGAGAGTGGACTAAAATTAAAGCCGGCATTGATAAACTTGAAGAATCCCTCAACGAGGTAAACCGGAATCAAAGTAGCTTCGCCAGCAAAATAAATGACTTTGATAGGCGTATCAAGGCATTGCCAGAAGACATCGACAGCCAGATTCAACGGATAGAATCGTCCCGCCCGGAGAGAAACGAGACCCCTAAAGACGGCGCAGTCAATAAAACAGATGAGGCCGCTTTAGCCGAAATAAAAAAACAGCTGTTGGTAGTATCGGAACAGATAAATCAATTGTCGAAAACCCCGTCAGCAGTCCCGACAGCTAAAACGGAAACAGCCTCACCCGTGACGACAGTTATGTTTAAGTCGGCTAGCGATGTAATGTCGGACGAAGACATAAGGCGAGTCAAAGATTTAACAAAACATTTAAAAAACAAACCAAATTTAGTCTTTCATGTCATAGGGCACACTGATAATGAACCAATGCGAAAGCATATCTTTTTATCCGGCATGGATAATTGGTCCTTATCTCAAAGTCGGGCGATGTCTACCGCTCGCTTGCTGATTGAAGAGGGCATAGATCCAAACCGGATAAACATTATAGGACTCGGGCCGCTTCATCCTTTGTTGCCGAACGATACACCTGAAAACCGGGCGCATAACCGTAGAGTGGAGATCATCGTTTTGGATGACCACAAATAATAGCCGCGCTAAAGGCAAACATGATGATTTGGCTCCGGCCTTTTCGCGCCACACATCGATATTGGAATAAAGACCAACTGTGGTTGAGGCCTATCATCACCAAACCCTACGGAAACAGCGCTATGCCGTGAATAGACGCTGCTGAAAATCAAGAACGAGCTTTTTGCCCAATTCTTCCGCACTCGTGCTTTGGAACAGGCTCTATTTTGAAGACTTCAAAATACTCACGTATTTCTCCAGTCTTAAAATCTCGCCTTCTCCATCCGGGCAATGAACCTGATCATCGAAGATCGTTCACCCCCAAATTTCATTTCGATTTTTTTAGTCTGTCGTTTTCCAATGAATCATCCCCCGATGATCCCGCAAAGCCTCTTGGCCAGACGCTGTTTTTCCTTCATATTGACTTGTCGGGCGATCATGATTCTTTGCGCTTGAGGCGAACCGGCTCCATGCATGGATTCCGTCAGGCAGCCCACCGCCGCCGTTCCCAAGGTCAGGTTTTCAATCAACCGCAATATACGCAGACGATTCTCCACCGGGACACCGGCCTTACCGACATAATATTTGTTCATCCATTGGCCTACTTCCGGAGACAGGAAATCCTTTTCCGAAGGCAGGGTGACCATGAGGCCGCCGGCGATATCCTGGGCCAGACGGGCGATCTCGTAAGGGAAACGGGTGACGTTCTGCTTATGGACATTAGCCAGCAAAGTGTTGACATAATAGGTTCCGCTCGGTTCGCCATGACCTTCGGCCGCGCAAGCGATACAACCGCAGTATAAGGTTTCGTTCAACTGGTTCATCTCAATGATTTTATCTTTGACATGGGAGGCTTTTTCCGCGCCGTTATATTCCGCGATAAGTTGAGTGGCGCCGATCAAGACATCGCCCACGCCGGCCTTACAGGCGTAACTTTGACGATGATAGGAGGCGAACTGCTCCACCAATTGGCCGGAAAAGTCGCACTCCTTGTACATGAAAACCCGATTCCAGGGTACGAAGACATTATCGAAGACCACTAAGGCTTCGTGTCCGCCATACAAAAGGTTCCCCTGATCCAAGTTGCCGCCTTCCATTTTCCGGGTGTCACATGACTGGCGGCCGACCAGATAGATAATCCCTTCGGTATCGCTGGGCAGGGCAAAGGCAACGGCGTAATCCTTATCTTGTTCGCGCATGCTGATGGTCGGCATCACGATTATTTTATGAGAGTTTAACGCGCCGGTTTGGTGGACTTTGGCCCCGCGTACCACAATACCATCAGGGCGTTCTTCCACCACCCTCAGAAACAGATCGGGATCGGATTGTTGGTGAGGCGGCAAAGACCGGTCACCTTTGGGATCGGTCATCGCGCCATCACAAATCAAGTCGTTCTCTTGAACATAGGCCAGGAAGTCCAAAAATCGTTGATGATAGCTGGTCCCGTGCTTCTTATCCAGATCATAGGTGGTCATGGAGAGGGCATTCATGGCGTCAAAGCCCACGCAGCGCTGGAAGCAGCATCCGGTGAGGGAACCTAACAGGCGACCCATTTTACTTTTTTTAACCAGATCGTCCACGCTTTGGTGGATGTGGGTGAAACGGTTTATCTTTTTCCCGGTCAAATGCGACTTGGCGGTCATCAGGTCCTCGTATTCAGGTTGATAGGCCAAATCGTAGGTCAAAGCCACCGCGTTCATGGACGGCCTGATAATGGGATT